>DATHEW010000700.1:0-4529 GCA_035318425.1 Candidatus Acidiferrum sp.
TGTTTCCTTGCTCCTTTCGAAAAGTGGTTACAACGTCACCGCCGCGGATCTTTCCCCTGCGATGATCAAGATCGCAACGGACGCGATGGAAGCCGCTCGTGCGTCTGTTACCGTCCACCATCGCGATATCGAAGCACTGGACTACAATCCACAAAGCTTCGATTCAGTGATCTGCTTCCGACTTTTTCATCATTTCCCCTCACCGGAAATTCGGGCCAGGGCAGTCGCAGAACTCTGCCGTGTGGCCCGTCGGCATGTTTTGATCTCGTACTTCAGTCCCTGGTCCTTCACCGGAATGAAACGCACTTTCCAGCAACGATGCTTCGGCAAGGCTCAAAAAAAGTTTCATACGCGGCTTCCGGAAGTAACGGCTTACTTCGAAGCGAACCGCTTTAAGCTCGTGGGCGATTTCGCGCAACTTCCGCTGATTCACACGCTGCACCTCGCCGTCTTTGAACGTGAGAGCTGAAGTCGTCACCACGGTGAATGCTGCAGCGCGAGCGATCACGATTGAGCAATACGAAGATTGCACGCGGGCCTCGCGTGACACCACGGAGTTCATCGCCTCGGATTGGCGCCCGATCTTGCGCACCAACGGGCTGGTTGCCTTCGCGGATTTCTGGAATTTCCCAGGTACGGCAGTCGATGCGCCAAACGTGGCGCGCGGCGGGTGGAGCCACGTCGCCAAGCACGAGTTGAAACTTCCCTCCGGCGGAATAGCCACCCTCTACACAAAACGACAACTCCATTACCAAACCAAGTCGTGGCGCCATCCCTTCGTTGGTGAACCCACTCTCAAGCGGGAGTTTCACAACCTCAAGAAGTGCCGCGACCATGGAGTGCCCACCGCATCTATGGTTTATTTCGCGACCGCAAAGGTTGAGGGGAAACCCGCGGCGATCCTCATAACCGAGGCTCTTACTGGCTTCGCACCGCTGGATGTTTACCTTCAATCACTGCCACCCGATGCTGCATTGGCGCGGGGCGCTGTCTTGCTTGCTGTTGCGAGGGTAATCGCTCATCTCCACGCGTCCGGTCTGAAACACGGCTGTTTTTACCCCAAACACATTCTTGTCCCGACCAACGGAATTGGGCAGCTCCATCTCCTGGACTTTGAAAAAGCGCGACCCTTTCTCCTCAGGCATCGGGCAATGCGGCGGGATTTCGGCACCTTGTTTCGACGGCTCCCGATGTGTTCGCGGGAAGACTTTGAGGTGTTCCGAAGGGAATACTGTGTGAGAACGCAAAAGCGTTGGTGTCCAATTTCACAACCTTTGCCTTCAAGCTGGACTGCTCGCGAATTGCACCTCTGATCTTGCGCCTTTCATGTTCGATCAACTCGTGTCGATCACGCCGCACATGGCGTTCAGGCCAAATTATGGCTATGATGTTCGCGGAGGTTCAAAACAACATGAAGGGTAACCAACATACGCCGGAAATCGCGATCGTCGTGCCGGTTTACAACGAAGAGGGCAACGTCCTCGAGCTCATCGAAGAGATTCACGATGGACTGGAACACCTGGGACGCTCGTATGAACTGGTGCTGGTCGATGATGCGAGCACTGACAGCACCTGGGAGTTGATCTGTGCCGCGCGCCGACGCGATCAGCGGGTCCGCGGTTTGCGGCATGAGCGTAACGCCGGCCAGAGCGCCGCACTCTGGACAGGGATCGCCCACACGAAGAGCCCAATCCTCGTCACCCTCGATGGAGATCGGCAAAATAATCCGGCCGACCTGCCGCGATTGCTCCACGCGTTGCGCGACCATGATTTTGTTTGTGGTGTGCGAACGAAGCGCCAGGACAATTGGCTGCGTCGGATCTCCACCAAAGCCGCGCGCGCGGCGCGCCGACGAGTCTTGAAGGTGGATTTCTGCGATACCGGTTGCGCATTCCGAGCGTTCAAGCGTGAAAGCTTGAATGGCGTGTTTCCCTTCAACGGTGTTCATCGCTTTCTACCTCTGCTGGTGCATGCGAATGGCGTGCGGACGAAGGAAGTCCCGATTAGCCATCGGCCGCGCACAGCAGGAGTATCAAAGTACGGAATGTGGAATCGGTTGTGGCGGGGAATCTACGATCTCATCGCGATGGCTTGGTACCAGAAGCGTCGCCTTCCAAGCATTCGCGTCACGGAGCTGGAGTCCGTTCCGACGGCGGCGAGTTCCGCACGAGCCTGGCGAAGCTTTGAAAAAGAAAAGTCCATGTCGCACCTTCAGCCCGTTGAGCCGTGAAGAGCCTCACGCCATAGCGTGTGCCAAAAGTAATTTCCGTTTCGCGAGTTTTGGACGGCTGCCCCCTCACCCCGGCCCTCTCCCGAAGGAGAGGGAGAATCGTCCTCCGCCTGTCCGCATTACGACGCGCGCTCAAACATTTGCCGAGACGGAATGCGGTGCTCCCTCTCCCCGAGGGAGAGGGTTAGGAGAACGCGACACACGGACCGCTCAAATAACGCGAAGGAATTGGAAGATACTGTCGGCAACCACTCTAAGCCATGCCCGCAGCCGCGTTTCGATCGAGCGCGGCTTGGGCCTTGGCTTTCGCTTCCACGGCGCGACGGGCGATTTCATCCGGTGACGGCAGGCTCATCAAAACTTCCGGCGGGATGTCACCCTCCTGCACCAGCTTGGTCAGGCATTTCTGGCGCTCGTTCAGGGCTTTGCCGGCATCGCGTTCTTTGCTGAAACGCGTCTTCGCGCGATCACTGCGTTCTCGAAGCATCGCGTAAACATCACCGCCAAGCAGCGAACTGATGTCGATCTTCATCTTCTCGCGCTGCAAATCCTCGGCGCTCACCACGTCGCCATTGATGGGACCGCTCTTGTACTTCGGAAACATGATCGCGGCCTCGGGGCAAACGCGCGAACAAGCCGGGCAATTGGTTTTGCAGTTGTCCTCGTTCTGCGCCTGAATTTTCCCAGCGGTATCGACGCCATAAACGCCGAAGAGGCAGAAGCTCAGGCACTGCATGCAGTTGGTGCAACGATCGTAATCAATTACGGGAAACCAGGGCTTCCAATCGCCGTGCTTCGCGGCCTGACGTTCCGTGCGCTCTCCCTCAACCAAATCCGCGATGCCCTGCGCATTCGCCTCCCCAAGTTCGCGAAAGCGCACGGACATCGGCGCATCGGTTTCAGGCGTGCGTCCGCCAAACTTGCCGAGCACGAGCAACGAAGTCCGATCCGCCGGCGCGACACTCCCGCGCGAAGTCGTTCGCGTGACAGCAAACCCGCGCTCGAGCAGCGCAGTCATCGCAGCGACGCGATCATTCGCCTCGAGTGGCTGCGCGCCTTCGCCTTCGTAAAGCACAACGCGGAGGGTGGACTGATCTTTCAGGCTCATATCAAGCGGCGGCGGCAGTGACAGCAGTGGTTTCTTTTCCGAGCGGAAGATTCGGTTTCAATTCGTCGTTGAGCAGCGCCGCAACGATTTCATCCGCGGTTTGCGCGCGCATGTTCAACACTTCGGTTCCGGTGAGCGGCAAAGGAGCCTGGGCCGTGTGAAACAGCCACTTCACCGCTCGCGGGAAACAAGCCGCGATCTTGATGCAATCGCCTTCCGCGAGTCGCTGCAATGCTGGGTCCTTTCGCGCTGACATCTCGCAGAGATCCGCGACGGCCTCGAATGACACGCCCGAATCGCAAAGTTTTTTCAGCACGGCGTCTTTGACCTCTTTGGGCACGACTTGAGCGTAGTTGCAATGACAGTACAGAATGCGTGGCGCGCTCATGTGTCTCGGAGCTTACAAGCGGCTCACGCAGGTGACAACGTGCTTGTGCGCCGTGACGCGTTTTCGACGACTCGTCGCCAAGCGCATATCCGTCAGACGAGTTTCGCGTCGAGGGTGATCTTTGTGTTTAGCAGACGCGAAATGGGGCATCCCGCTTTTGCACCGTTGGCGGCGGCTTCGAACTTCGTCTGATCCGCGCCGGGCATCGTCACCTGCGTCGTGAGATGAATTGCCGTGACGGTGAAACCGGCTTCGGTTTTCTCCATCGTCAGGTTCGCCTCGGTGGCAATGCGCTGCGGCGTCATGCCGGCCTTGCCGAGTTCCGCCGACAGCGCCATGGAAAAACAACCAGCGTGTGCCGCCGCGATCAACTCCTCCGGATTTGTTCCCACGCCGTTTTCAAAACGTGTGCTGAACGAATACTGAGTTTGTTTCAACGCGCCGCTCTCCGTCGAGACGGAGCCTTTTCCGGATTTCAAATCACCTTCCCAAATTGCTGATGCTTTTCGATTCATGAGTCTCCTTTGTTGCCGGCGCACCGTGAGACCAAATGCGCATTCAGGCAAGCGGTGACTTTCTAATCCGCACCGCCTCGCACGCACCTGCCCGGCTTCGCGCCCGTGTGCTGATCGCGGTTCACGACTTCCACGCCGTTCACGAACACATATGCGAAGCCCGTCGCGTAATGATGCGGGTCAGCGAACGTTGCGTTGTCTTGAACTATGGCGGGATCGAACACAACGACGTCCGCCCAACTGCCTCCGCGAATTATTCCGCGATTCCTGATGTCGAATGTCGTCGCG
>DATHEW010000701.1:0-4624 GCA_035318425.1 Candidatus Acidiferrum sp.
ATCCGCAATCCGCATTCGCTCGGCACGTTCCCGGATAGATCACCTCGTCATCCGCCGCGTGAGGCGCATTGGGAACTGACTGCAAATCTCGCCGCGAGCAAGTGCATGGATAGATCGAACCATTCACGCGCAGTTTTTCCAGCGCGGCCCGATACAGATGTGTTCGCTCACTTTGATTGTAGGGAGCGAATGGCCCGCCGATGTCCGGGCCTTCGTTCCACTCGAAACCCAACCATCTCAGGTCTTCGATGAACGCACGGACGAACTCAGGCCGCGAGCGCGCGGGATCCAGATCTTCATTGCGGAGCACGAGCGCGCCGTTGCTTTCTCGCGCGCGTTGTTGCGCAATCCAGAACGTGCGCGCGTGCCCGAGGTGCAAGTGGCCGGTCGGCGAAGGCGCGATGCGTCCCCGATAAGTCTTCATGCCGGCACACCCGACTTCATCCAGTCGCTCAGGCTTGGGAGAGGAAATGAAAGCAGCTCTTGCGCTCGGCTGCTGTCGAGTGACGTATCAGGCGCGCGTGGCGGCCCATCGAAATCACGCAACGAAGCGCGTTCGAGGACGGGCTTCAACTCGGGAGCCTTGCGAGCGACGATCTCGCCGATTTCGTAGCGCGACAAACGTTCACTCCCCGCAACGTGGAGCAACCCGGTCCCGCCCTGCGCCACGAGTTCCCACACGGCACGCGCGGTGGCCTCGGCCATGATCGGCGAGCGGAACTCATCCGTAAACAAGCGCGTCGCACGCCCCGCACGCCACGAGTTCAGCAACTGCTCGGTGAAGCTCCGATCACCGCCAGGCGATGCGCCGCCGTTCAAGGAGGTGCGCACGACGGTGTGACGCGGGTTCGCGAGCACGACTTCCTCCGCTGCGACCTTGGTCGCCGCGTACCTCGTCAGCGGATTGGGCGCATCTCTCTCGACGTAATTTCCTTTGCGCCCATCGAAGACGAGGTCGGTGGAGAAAAAGAGCAGGGGAATGCTTGCGGACAATTCAGCGAGCACGCGCGTGGCCTCACAGTTTACAAGCCACGCGAGCTGAGGATGAGACTCGCACTCGTTGACCTTCGCCATCGCCGCACAGTGGATGACGAGTTGCGGACGTTCAGCCGAAAACCTCGCGCGCACGGCGTCAAAGTCCCTGATGTCGAGTTGCTCGCGTGTAAGCGCGATGACGCGCCACTCAGGCGGTGCCGCACGAACGATGTGTGAACCGATCAGACCGCCGGTGCCAGTTATCCAGCAGAGTTTTTCCATTCGGTTAACAACGCGCACAACCAGCGCGCTTCACTGTCGTTAAGAGTGCTGCCAACCGCGTAAGAGTCCGATCCGCGGCGCACGACCAATGACTCCCTACCGCTTTCGGAGCCCGTACATTCGATAGTAATGGAGGTGATTTCCTTACGGTGAATTTGAAAATCCGTTGGCGATTTTCCCTTGGCCAAGAATGATGGAAACCGAAACCTTCTACCACGCACTGTGACCATCCACGCGTAAGGCGGGGTCCAAGTGAATTTGTCTCCATCAATAAGCAGCGCTTCTTGACGTGGTCGTTTGGCCAAACGCATCGCGAAGAGAGCGGCGTACAGCCCGCCAAAAGTCCACCCTGCCAACCAGAACAGAAGGAACACGCGCACCGGCCACGCTGTCGTCGAATCCATCAAGCTCTTGGCGGTAAACACTTCCCCCTCGCTCCAGCCCCACAACCAGAATACAAGGAAAGCCACGGCCAACCAACGGGCGGCATGCGCTCCCCGTGGAACGTGAAAGATCAGTCGGTATCCTGTGTCAACGGTTTCGATATGAATGTCGGAACCGGTTGGAAGCGAGGGAAGCATTTGCCGAACTCCTGGCGGTTTAATCAATCAACCGCTTCGTCAAATCGCCGTACGCATCGATCCGCCGATCACGGAGGAACGGCCAGTGTGTGCGCGTGACATCGACTTTGCTGAGATCGAGCGGCACGAGGAGATTCTCTTCTTTGTTCGCGCTGGCCTTCTTGATGATCTCGCCCGAGGTGCCGGCAATGAAACTTTGTCCCCAGAACTCGATGCCGTCGCCGCCAACCAGTCGTTCGAGTCCGACACGATTTGCCGCGGCCACGTAGCAACCATTCGCCACGCCGTGGCTGCGCTGGATAAGTTCCCACGCGCCGTGCTGGCGTTCGCCGTATTCGGCTTTCTCGCTCGGGTGCCAGCCGATCGCGGTCGGGTAGAAAAGAATTTCCGCGCCTTGCATCGCGGTGAGGCGCGCGCCTTCGGGATACCATTGGTCCCAGCAGATCAGCACACCGATCTTCGCGTACTTGGTGCGCCACGCTTTGAAACCAAGATCACCTGGCGTGAAATAAAACTTTTCGTAGAACAGCGGATCGTCCGGGATGTGCATCTTCCGGTAGATGCCGAGCAATGACCCGTCCGCGTCGATGATCGCGGCGGTGTTGTGATAGACGCCCGCGGCGCGCTTCTCAAATAGTGACGCGATGATCACCGCTTTATACTTCTTCGCAATGCGTTGAAACGCCTCGGTGCTCGGTCCTGGAATGCGCTCGGCGAGATCGAAGTATTTGTGGTCTTCGCTCTGGCAAAAATATTGCGAGCGAAACAACTCCTGCGTGCAGATGATTTGCGCGCCGTCCTTTGCGAGGCGCTCGGTTTGCGCGAGCGTCTTCTTGAGATTCTCGGCTGGGCTTTCCGAACAACTCGTCTGGATCAGGCCGACGTTCACAACGTGCGGCTTCTTCGGCGGGAGCGGCTCGAGAACGGCTTCGGATAATTTGTGAACCGGGTCGGGCCGGCGGCGGGAATTCCTGGGACTCATCAGCGAATGGAAAGTGTTTTCTTGGTCACACGTGTATCGCGCGCTGTTTGTGCCGCGCGGGTGGTGCGGGTGGTCCGGTTCGCACGGCCCGCGCCTTCGATCACGCGTGTGCTGCCCTTGGCATTCCGGGTCGTCGTGGCGTCGCATCCGAACAGTTCGCGCACGAACTTCCCGAGCGTCTCGTTCGTGGGCCCGTAGCCCGAGTGATAAATGTAATACTCCAGTTGATAGAGCATCTCGTCGGCGGCAGGATAGCGTTGCTTCAAATCACGCGCCAGAGCCCGCTGTAAAATCGTGTTCAACTTGTCGTCGATGCGTTTGTCCAGTTTGCGGAAATCCGGGATCGGCATCGACATCACGCGCTCGCGGGACTTCTCCGGCGTCTCGCCCTTGAAAACATTTTCCCCCAGCAACAAATTTCCGAGCACGACGCCGAGCGAAAAAATATCCGAGCGCTTGTCGGTGACCTGAAAATCAGCTTGCTCGGGGCTCATGTAATCAGCTTTGCCGGCCACGACTTCACCTTCGTTATCGATCAGAAACCCGCGCGCTTTCGCCACGCCGAAGTCGGTCAGTTTCACGTCGCCCTCGAACGCGATCATGATATTCTTGAAGCTCACGTCGCGATGAACGATGCCGAGCGGCTTGCCGTCCTTTCCAGTTTTCGCGTGCGCGTAAGCCAGACCACGGCAAACGCGGCTGGCGATGAACACCGCGAGTTCGATCGAAAGCCGCTTCTTTTTCTCCGTCAACTGTTGCGTGAACTGCTCCAGGTTCACGCCGTTGATGTATTCCATCGCGATGTAGTAGATGCCATTCAACTCCCCGAGTTGATACGTCTGCACGATGTTGGTGTGGATCAAGTCGGCCACGAGTTTCGCCTCGCCAATAAAATTCTCGATGAAGTCCTTCTGGTTCGCGTAATTCTGGCGGACGACTTTGATGGCGACACGTTTGACGAAGTCGCGCGCGCCGTGTTGCTCGGCGTCGTAAACGATGCCCATGCCTCCCTCGGAAATTTTCCTGACGACCTCGTAACGTTGCTCGCCGCGAATAGAGAACAGGGTTGCCATGTCGGCGCATGTTCATTCGTGGGCACCGCAAGTCAAGCTCGCGCACACGCACGAAACCCGTGATTTTACTGGGAAAATTTTCAGAAAATCTCTTGCGCCACTTTGTTGAGTGGCTTTAATACGCAGCGAGTCGCGGGACTTAACGCACAGAAAACCAAAACAAAAAACCAACGGCAACACTATGGCTAAAGCCCTTTCCAAATCTCAAATCGCAGCGGCGATCGCCGAAAAAAGCGAGATCACCAAGAAGCAGGCAGCGCAAATCCTCGAGGTCATCGCGGATCTCGCTTACAAAAACGCGAAGAACAGCTTCACGCTGCCCGGCCTCGGCAAGCTCGTGCTCGTGAACCGCAAGGCGCGCATTGGCCGCAACCCGGCCACCGGCGAGCAGATCAACATTCCGGCCAAGAAGGTCGTGAAGTTCCGTGTCGCGAAGGCAGCGAAGGACGCGATTCTCGGCGCGAAGTAATCACCAGGAAATTTCGTGAAGGGCACTCTGCGCGTCAGAGTGCCTTTTCTTTTATCCCCACTGCCGCGCGATTTGTGACCGTCGGACCCAATGGCTGGATTGTCTCGCGGTGACAAATCGCGGACGGAATGTCAGATGAAAATCGCGATCGTTGGCTGTGGCGCGCTCGGCAGTTTTTACGGCGCGAAGCTCTGTCGTGACGGGCAGGAAGTTCATTTTCTTCTTCGCAGTGATTACGCCGTGGTGCGTCGCCGTGGTGTTT
>DATHEW010000702.1:0-2049 GCA_035318425.1 Candidatus Acidiferrum sp.
CATCTGCACGGATGGGGAAGAGATCTGGACCGTCAGCGGGCGGTTGACCGCGTCAATGAGACTTCGCGCGACCGGGGAGTCACAGGCAGAGATTGTGGTCACCGGTTTGCCGGTCGCGTTGCCGGCGCGAAATGAAACCTGCACCACCGTTGAAGTTCCCGCCGGAATGGACCATCCACTATTCTGCATCGCGATGGTAAAGCCCACTGTTCCGTCGAACGCTTCATTGGTATTGAGGATCAACGAAAGCCCGAAGGGCGCGCCGGCCTGCAAGTTCGCCGAGACGAAACCCAGCAGGTTCGTGTCAAAACAAAGGCTGAACGCCAGCCTGTTTTCGCTGCCATGAGCTTCGAAAACGAAAGGAATCATCGTAGTCTCGCCGCTCGTGAGATACGTGTCAGGTGCCGTGAGAGTGCGAATACCACTCGGTTGCGTAATCACATACTCTTCCTCCTCCACCAGTATGGTCCCGCTGCGGGCAGGTCCTGTATTCGCCTCCACGGCGTAGAACACCGTGCTTTCGCCTGTGCCTGAGCCAGCGTCGAAAATCGTGACCCAGGGGACCGTGCTCACAGGAGTCCATGAGCAGCCCGTATCGGCATGCACGAGAAACAGTCCAAAATCGCTCTCTTCGCCATGCGCAAACTCAGGATCTTCGCCCTCCAGTCCTGTAAGCAATATCTGGCAGGGTTTACCGTCCTGAGAAATATCATACGCAATACCCGCGATCGTGATCGTGCCGGCCCGTTGTTGGCTCAAACCGTTTGGCAAGATGACGTAGGTGACCTCTCCTGTGCCGGTGCCGCTGTTGATGGACGGCGACAGAATCGTGATCCAATTGTTCGTGTTGCCGATGTTCCATGCGCAGATTGGCCCGGCGGTCACTGCCACCGTGCCGGTTTCGGACAGGTAACCGTGATTGGTGCTCGTCTGACTCAACACATACACGCATGCCTGTTGAGTGATGACGAACGTCTGGTCGTTGATCGTGAACAGGCCGACGCGAGCATTCAGTCCGAGGTTCGGCGCGTTTGAATAGCCGATGCTGCTGCTGGTCGTTCCAGAAACCGGAGTGGTGAGCGTAATCCAGTCATTGGTATTTCCGACGTTCCACACGCAACCGCTTGACGTGCTGATGGACACCGCGCCAGTTTCGGAATTTTCGCTGTGAAGACGTGATTCCGGAGTGATGACGACTTCGCAGTTCTGGCCCCACTGAGTCACTTTACAAAGCTCACCGGTGACGACCAGGTAACCCGAACGGCTGCTGGATGAGTTGTTCTCCAAAATCGAGTAGGACACGTTGTCCGTGTTCGTGCCGCGCAGCGACGATGTAATCTGGATCCATGAATTTGTGTTGATGACGTACCATTCGCAGTTGTCCTTGGTCGTGACTTTGAAGCTGCCGGTGCCGACGCCGCGCCCATGAAAACGGGACGCTGTCACTGAATAGGTACAAACCGCTGGACCTTGTACGACGCTCAGGGTCGAGTCGCCGATTGACACTGAGCCGCGGCGCTCCGCGAAAAACGGGTTCGGCTCCGTGTAATACAGGAACTGTCCGCTGCCGGCGGTGGAACCGGACAACGGTTTGATCCAATCGTTCGTGGTGGTTCCGGTCCAAATGCATTTCGGACCAGCCGCCACAGTGACGAAGTTGGTGCTGAAGCTGTAGCCGTGCGATCGGTTCGTGGGCGAAAGACTGGTTGCACACGGCACGATCGTCACTGCGACAGGCGCTGAGATCGCAACATCGCCGGCCGGGTCGGTGATGCGAGCGCGAATGAAACGCGTGCCACTGGTGTAGAAATTCGCCACGTAAACAAGATTGCCGTCCGGCGCCGTGTCGTAGATGCCATCGCCATCGAGGTCCCATTCCACTTCCATCGAACCTGATCCGTGTTCGGAATCGAACGTCCCTGAAGCGTCGAGCCATATATCATCGCCAGGCCCGGCGATCACCGGAATCACGCGCACAAACGGTTCGGGCGAATGGTTGGCCGAACTGAGCGGATAGACAAGAGTGTCAGCCGAGCGCTGATTTCCCTG
>DATHEW010000703.1:0-7928 GCA_035318425.1 Candidatus Acidiferrum sp.
TGAAGGCGAGCGTGCACTACCTGAACTCGGACTTCAAAGGCGGCGGGTTCCAAAGTCCCACGCGCGATCTGGCCACCGGCGCTGTAACGGCACAAAATGAAGAGGTCGTGTTAGCTCGCGTTCAATTCTCGTTCTAAATTGGCAACAAGGAGAACCAACACATGAAGAATTATTTGCTCGGCACACTGCTGTTCGCGCTGGCTGGCGTCCCTGCTTTCGCGGCGATCAAACCAACGACTTTGCTCAATGCGTCGTACGACCCCACACGAGAGTTGTACGTCGAATACAACGCTGCCTTCGTGAAATATTGGGAAGGCAAGACGGGTCAGAAAGTCACTGTTCAGCAATCACATGGTGGCTCTGGCAAGCAGAGTCGATCGGTGATTGATGGTTTGCCCGCTGACGTGGTCACGCTTGCTTTGGCTTATGACATCGACGCGATTGCGGAGAAGTCAAAGCTGCTTCCGGCGGATTGGCAAAAGCGTTTGCCCAACAACGCCTCGCCTTACACATCGACGATCGTGTTCGTGGTGCGGAAGGGAAATCCAAACGGCATCAATGACTGGAATGATCTGGTGAAAGATGGCGTCAAGGTGACGACTCCGAATCCAAAGACGTCCGGCGGTGCTCGATGGAATTATCTGGCGGCCTGGGCGTTTGAAGCGAACCGCAACAATGGCGACCAGAAGAAGGCCCAGGAGTTCGTTACCAAATTGTTCAAGAACGTGCCCGTGTTGGACACCGGCGCGCGTGGATCGACCACGACGTTCGTTCAACGCGGCATCGGCGACGTACTGATCGCGTGGGAGAACGAAGCGTATCTCGCCGTGAAGGAATACGGAGCGGACAAGTTCGAGATCATTTACCCATCGCTCAGCATTCTCGCTGAGCCGCCGGTGGCGGTCGTGGATAAAGTTGCCAAACGCAAAGGCAACGAAGCAGTCGCCAAGGCTTATCTCGAATATCTCTACAGCGATGAAGGACAGGAGATCGCCGCGAAAAACTTCTATCGTCCGCGCAACGAAGCTATCGCGAAGAAGTACGTCAAAAACTTCCCCAACCTGAAACTCGTGACGATCGACGAAGCATTCGGCGGTTGGGCGAAGGCGCAGAAGACACACTTCGGCGACAACGGAATCTTCGATCAGATTTCTCGCGCCAATCGATAGCACGACAGGCTGCAGAAGACCCACGGAGGCGGGCGTCAGTTTGTCATTTGTCTGGCGCTCGCCCCGTTCCGCAATAGCACAACATGAGAACTACATTGGATTTTCCTGGGACCGTTTCGCGTAAACGCATCGTCGCCCATAAGCGCGCCACCGAGAAACTCGTCTCGCCGTTCGAAGAGATCGCGTTAAGCTCGACGCACCTGATCGCGAAACCGCTCGCCGAGTTCGAGAACAACGGCACGGCGTATCATTTACCTCGTTACGTGTTACTTGGGCCGAAGGGCGGGGGAGACACCATCCGAATCGGCATCTTTGCGACGCTGCACGGCGACGAGCCGGAAGGCGCGCTGGCGCTCGTTCGATTCATTACCACACTCGAAAAGAATCCGGAGTTGGCGAAGGGATACGCGCTGTTCCTGTATCCCATTTGCAATCCCACTGGCTTCGAAGACAACACGCGGCACACGCGCAGCGGCAAAGATCTGAACCGCGAGTTCTGGATTGGTTCGCAGGAACCGGAGATCCGTTCGCTGGAAACGGAAATCTGGACGCACGCCTTTCACGGCATTGTCACGCTGCATGCGGACGATACCAGCAACGGTGTCTATGGGTACGCGAATGGCGCTGTGCTGTCGGAACACTTGCTTGAGCCCGCGCTCCGTTCGGCGGAAGCGTTTCTGCCGCGCAACAAGCGGCGCACCATCGATGGATTTCCGGCACGCCGCGGCATCATTTATTCGAGCTATGACGGCGCGCTCCAATCACCGAAGGGACTGAAGCAGCCGCCCTTTGAAATCACACTCGAAACCCCACAACCGGCTCCGCTGCACTTGCAAGTGGAAGCCTTGAACGCGGCGCTGCAAACCGTCCTCGTGGAATATCGCTACCTCATTGCGGTGGCGCAGAATATTTGAACGCCTACGACATAGCGTCCAGCGGAGGAAGCGTTTCAGACGTAACCGCGAGCAATTTCTTTTGCTTCGCGGCGTGTTCTGCTCTCATCGCGCGTCCATGCTGAACCGAAAGTTCAACGCGTTGCCCGGGTTTCGTCTGACGCTCGGATTCACGCTGTTTTACCTCAGCGGAATCGTGTTGATTCCGATGGCAGCGCTGTTTCTCAAGACGAGCGAAATCACCTGGAGCCGGTTCTGGGAAGTGGTGACCACCGATCGTGCGATGGCGGCTTACAAGCTCACCTTCGGCGCGTCGCTGATCGCGGCGTTTGTGAACGCCGTGTTCGGGACCATTCTCGCGTGGGTTCTCGTTCGCTATCAATTTCCGGGCCGCAAGTTCATCGATGCTCTCGTTGATTTTCCTTTCGCACTGCCGACGGCGGTCGCCGGTCTCACGCTCTCCAACCTCTTCGCCGAGAACGGCTGGCTCGGTCAGTACCTGGTGCCGCTCGGAATTCAGGGCTCGTTCACCCGGCTCGGCGTCATTCTCGCGCTGACGTTTGTGGGAATGCCCTTCGCCGTCCGCACGCTTCAGCCGGTGCTCGAACATCTTGATCGCAGCGTTGAAGAAGCTTCCGCAACGCTGGGCGCGGGACGGTGGCGCACGTTTCTGTTCGTGATCGGGCCGATGCTCGCACCCACGGTGATCACGGGCTTCGCGCTTTCGTTTGCCCGCGCCGTAGGAGAGTACGGCTCAATTGTTTTCATCTCTGGCAACAAAGCTTTCGAAACCGAAATCGCACCGCAACTCATCGTGTTTCGGCTTGAGGAATACGACTATCTCGGCGCCACTGCTGTCGCTGCGGTTCTGCTCACCATTTCTTTCGTCATCCTGATTGGCATCAATTATCTCGAAAGCTGGGCGCGTCGCTTCAGTGTGAAATAGCATGGCTGGCTACGTGAAATCCAAACTCGGCACCACGACCGCGTCAAAGCGCGGGACGGAGGAATCGCCTTTCGTGAAGTGGCTGCTGATCACGATCGCGCTGGTGTTCTCTGTGGTGTTCCTGCTGCTGCCACTCGTGAATGTTTTTGCGCAGGCGTTCGCGAAAGGACTTGGCGCCTACTGGCAGGCGCTCGCCGATCCCGACTCATGGGCGGCCATGAAACTGACCCTGCTCGTCTCCGCCATCACCGTGCCGTGCAATACGATTTTCGGGATCGCTGCGGCATGGGCGATCGCCAAGTTCGACTTCCGCGGAAAATCATTGCTCACAACACTGATCGACCTGCCGTTTGCAGTTTCACCCGTCGTGGCGGGTTTGATGTACGTGTTGCTCTTCGGATTGCAGGGCTACTTCGGCACGTGGCTTCAGGAACGCGACATCAGGATCATTTTCGCGGTGCCCGGAATCGTGTTGGCGACGATCTTCATCACGTTTCCGTTTGTCGCGCGTGAATTGATTCCGGTGATGCAGGCGGCGGGCACCGCCGCGGAACAAGCTGCTCAGACATTGGGCGCGGGCGGTTGGAAGACATTTTGGTACGTCACCATGCCATCGGTGAAATGGGGACTTATCTACGGCATCATCCTGTGCAACGCGCGCGCCATGGGCGAATTCGGCGCGGTGTCAGTGGTGTCGGGACACATCACAGGCCAGACCGATACGATGCCGTTGCGCGTCGAGAAACTTTACAACGAATACAACTCGGTCGGCGCGTTTGCGATTGCGAGCATCCTCGCGTTGCTGGCGCTGGTGACACTCGGCATCAAGACGTGGCTGGAAGTGCGTGCGGAACGGGAAGAACGTGCCGCGCAGCACAGCGTCGAAACACCGCTTCCCGGCAAGCAGTTTTAATGAGCATCGAAGTTAAAAGAATCACCAAACGCTTTGGCGACGTCGCCGCCGTGAACAACGTGAGCTTCACGGTGAACGAAGGCGAACTCGTCGCGTTGCTCGGCCCGAGCGGCGGCGGCAAGACCACTGTGCTGCGCATGATCGCCGGTTTGGAGATGCCGACCGAGGGCGACATTTTGATCCGTGGCAAGCGCGTGAACGACCTCAAGGTGCAGAAGCGCAACATCGGGTTTGTGTTCCAGAACTACGCACTGTTCAACACCATGAACGTGTTCCGCAACGTCGCGTTCGGCCTCAAGATCAAGAAGTGGAAGAAGCCGGACATCAAAGCGCGCGTGGCCGAGTTGCTCGATCTGCTTGAACTTGGGGGACTCGAGAAGCGTTTCCCGCATCAGCTCTCCGGCGGACAGCGCCAACGCGTCGCGATCGCTCGCGCGCTGGCGCCAAAGCCTGACGTGTTGTTGCTCGATGAACCGTTCGGTGCCGTGGACGCGAAGATCCGCCAGGAGCTGCGCCAATGGCTCGTCCACTTGCACCATGACCTGAACGTCACGACCATCTTCGTCACGCACGATCAGGAAGAGGCGATGGAAGTCAGTGATCGCATCGTGATTTTTTCCAAGGGCAACCTCGAGCAGATCGGCACGCCGCGCGAAGTTTACGAACAACCGGCAAACGAGTTTGTCGCGCGGTTCATCGGCGTGATGAACATCCTCGAACTGACGGTTGAGAACGACATCGCGCGAATCAACGAGTTGGAGTTTCCGTCCCATGGTCTTCAGAAAGGTCAGAAGATGCGAATTGGGTTTCGTCCTTACGCTGTCGGCATTTCCCCCGACCTGGGCGCGTACCGCTATCAGGGGATTCTGCGGCACACCTACTTTCTCGGCATCATGCTGCGGGTGGAACTGGAATTGCCGAGCGGACTCATCCTGCGCTCGCGCATCACCAAGGAGGAATACAGCAAGCTGTCACTCCACGATGGAATGAAGGTTTCATTTCAGATCCGCAACTACCGCGTGCTCGCAAGCGAAGGTGAAATACTCCAACCCGAAGTCGCGACCACTCACGAAATCCCCGTCACCTTGGGCGAGGGAATTTGAATCAGGTTCGATCACTTGATCGAGCTTCTGATCAAGCGTCGCCGGAAGGCTTCGAACGTTTCGATACGAACTGGCTTTGCTCCAGATAAAACCTGAGCGGCAAATCTGCCGCGACGGAAATCCCGATGCGCGTGGTGGTGATCAGCGGTTTGTGACGATGAACAAATTTCTTCGCGTCTGCGTTGTGCGCAATGATCAATCCGGAGTTCACGTCGCACAAATCCAGGCCGTCATGCGGACGCTTGATGTCGAGCGCGAGGCAAAGTTTCGCGGGACCGGCGGTGCGCTCGCGCCGTTCGCGGACGGGGCGGTTCGCGCGCATCCATTCTTCACCAAAGGTCGGCTCGATAGCTCGGATCAAAACCGCCTCGGCTACACGATCCGGCGCGCAGACGGCATTGAAGCAGAAATAATTTCCGTAAATGAAATAGACGTAAGCGTGTCCGGGCGGGCCGTACATCGAACGGTTTCGCGGCGTCTTACGGCGGAACCCGTGACACGCAGGATCGTCTGCCAGATAGGCCTCGGTCTCGACGATGACGCCGCCGGCCCACTCGCCTTCAGGGGTGCGTCGAAACAGCAGATGCCCGAGCAACTTTGGCGCTACGAGTGCGGCGGACGGTTCGTAAAACGAACGCGGAAGAGGAGTGGGATTGGGGTATGACGAAGACCGAATGTCGAATGACGAAGGCATGGATTAGCGGAGAACGGCTTCTTCGACAATAACGGCGAGGACGACTCTTTTCGTCCGCGGCCTTGGTGCTGAAACCACTGCGCCGTCGTAAAGACGTGTGTTGTGATGAAACCAATGAATCATCCGTGACCCCTTTTTTTCCGGGAGGATGAGAATCAATCGCGCTGCGGTTCGTGACGTTTGAGCCCGACCTCTTGCGCGATGTCGTCGAACTCCTGCGGACTCACTGATTCCAAAGTCTTTCCCTTTTTCACCAGCTTCTCGTTGATCTTGATGGCCTTCTCCGTCATCTGCTCGTGCGTGTCCTTCGAGCCACCGACGAGGGCAAAGTTCGGCCCGGTCGTGACTCGTTTGTGGCCGTCGTTGTCCAGGCCCACACCCAGGATCAACGCTTTCGGGGTTTTCTTGGTCGGCTTCGCCATCGCAATGACGTTCATGGATTGCGCCGCCGCCTGCAAGGACAAGGTGTTTGTTCCCTGCCAGTCGGCCTGAACATTTCTGTGCGCGTTCTTGCTAAAGGCCTGCCGGGCTTCCGTCGCTAATTACGACAACTCAAGTGCGCAGGTCGCATCCCTTCACGTGTTCGTCTCTGGAAAACGAGCGGTGTTCGCGGCACGCACTCAGAATTGCACGTAATGAAAACGAATCGAATGCGTATTGGCCTTTTCACTTCGCTCGCGCTGTTGGTTTCGCTTCCGGCGCAATCGGCCGTCGTCGTCGTCCAATCCGCCGCGGCTGACGCGGTGGTGCGCTCGTCCGCCGAGAAGAAAAATTTCTCCACCGAGCCCGCTTTGGAACTCAAGACCTCAACCTTCGGCGGCGTCTCGGAAGCGTATCTGCGGTTCGATATTCCCGACTTCGCGCAGTTCAGCGACAAGGTGGTGCTGCGACTCTTCGGACAACTCGGCAATCCTGGCGCCGCGCAAGTGGTGGTCCGATCCATCAACGACACGAACTGGGAAGAGAACACCCTGGCGTGGCGCTGGCGGCCCGAGCACGTCACGACTATCGGCACGTTGCAAGTCGTTGGGGTTTCAGCAGCGTGGTACAAACTGGATTTGACCAGCCATGTGAAAGCGGAGACCGCCGCCGGCAAACGAACTGTGAGCCTGGCACTCGTGCCGAGCGACGGTGCGAAGATCGTTTTCAATTCACGTGAGGCCAAGAGCCACCAGCCCGAACTCGTTTTTTCCCGCCCGCTGTTCGCGGCGAAGATCAGCTTCATCCCTGCTACCGCCGCGCCGCCTTCCGGTTACATGGCTGACAAGGGTGATGCCTTTCGCGTGCATGAGCGTGGCCATGTTTATGGTTGGAGTGCTGACAACCGGGCATTCATGCGCGACCGCAATATCGCGAAATACCAGAAGGACGCGAAAAACCCACCCGTGAAAACCCCGGACCGTCGATACGATTTCTTCGGCTACATGGACGGGGACAAAATGACCAATCGCGTTTCGTGGGAGATCGCGGTTCCCGATGGCACCTACAAAGTGAAGGTCGTAGCGGGCGACGCGCAGAAGTACGACAGCATCTTCGGCATCACCGCTGAGAATGTCGTGGTCGTGGATGGCCTGCCTGACAAGAGCAAGCGCTGGATCGAAGGCCGCGGCGTCGTGACGGTGAAGGATGGCCGGCTCACGATCGACAACACGCCGAGCAGCAGCAACAACAAGATGACCTACGTCGAGATCTCAGAAACCGAAACCCTGATTTCCAGCCAGCCATGAGTCACCCAGAGTCTTTGACGAATCCACACTCGGCCGGGCATGTGATCGGCGGCGGCCGCTACAGCCTTCATGTGCCGCTCGGCGGGGGCAATCATGTCTGGCTTGCCCAGGATGAAGTCGAGCAACGATTGGTCACGATTCGTTTTTTTCCGTCTGTGCTGCGCGAAGACACTCGGGCCTGGGATGCGCTGAAGCGGCGCGCCCTCTCGGTGCTCGCGGTGCAACACGCGAACGTGTGCCGCGCGATTGATTGGTACGAAGCTCCCGGCGCGGATGATTTTCTCGTCACCGAATATGTCGAAGGCCAACCACTTGCACCCGATGTCGCGTTGCCCGTGGCTAATGCTTCGACATGGGAACAACTCGTGCCGATCGCTTCTTCAATCGCGACTGCGTTGGCGGCGTTGCACGAGGCCGGGATCGTTCATCACGGCGTCAATCCGGCGAACGTGATCGCGACCGGCTCTGAGGCGAAACTGTTGA
>DATHEW010000704.1:0-10360 GCA_035318425.1 Candidatus Acidiferrum sp.
AAAACGGCCGGAAGGCTTTCCACAGCCCCGCTATTGTTCTCCACGCGGACGAAATAAGTGCCGGTATTCGTGGCGTCGCTGGGCGGAACCAATATGCGGTTTGTGGCATCTGCTATTGGAATACTGTCACGAAACCATTGAAATCTTAATGGTGCCTCACCCACTGCCGAAACTGTCAATGCGAAAGTATAACCAGACGGAACGACATCGCCATTGGGATGCAGCACGATGAGCGGCTCTTGAGGCGTCGGTTCAACTGTCAACGTAGCGCCAGCACTTGTTACTGCTCCAACCGCATTGCTCATCAGCACAGTATAGAGTCCAGCGTCCGAGAAGCTCACATTGGTAAGCAATACCGTAGCGTTTGTAGCCCAAGTAAGGGGTGAGTTGTCGCGGCTCCATTGATACGCGATTCGAGGGCCTCCATCAGCCACTACGGTGAACGTCACTGCCCCACCGGCGAAAGAGGAACGACTCTCTGGTTGGGCGAGGACGGCGATGGGTTCAGATGTTGCGACCACCCATACATCGTCAAGCCATCCCGTTCCTTGAAACTCAAGCACCGTCGAGTTGCTGGTTGCCGTGCCGAGTGCCTCATAATAATTCCAGCCCATCACGGCAGGCGCGCCCGTTGTCGGACTTACCGCGACAATCTCTCCGCCGAATTGCACGACCGGAATATACTGTCTTGAGGCGAACCGAATATTGTAAACGGTGCCGGGCTGAGTGTTGATTTCCTGCTTGCCCCATGTATTAACCTCGACGTAACTGCCCCCTGCTGCACCGCCGATAGATTTGTGAGCGCCGCAGCATTCAAACTGCCACCCCATTGTCAGATTCTCAAAACTTCCGTTCACGATCAAATTCGTTGCGGATGTAGAATAGGTGGTCAGGAGCAGCGCCATCCAGGCGAGGCGCCGCGCAGAGAAAGTGAACATTAATCGAGTGTTACAGAACCGCTGTGCTTCGTCAATTCGCGTCCTTTCAGGCGCACTGCCAAGGATGCGCCCGTGAGAGCACCGAAACACCAACTCCCCGTGAACAAACCAAAACGTATTCAGTTGAGCCGCAAGAAGGGCTGGCGCATTCCGGCGAACACCGTCGTGGTATCCCGTCCAAGCAAATGGGGTAACCCGTTCCACATCCGCGACGTGATCGAGAAATTCCGTGGCGAGAAGAGTTTGGCGCGGGGCGAGGCCGTGCTGCAATTCAGGCGATTGATAACGGAAGGATCACCACCCTTTATCGTATCCACCATCCGTGCTGAACTGCGCGGCAAGAACTTGGCCTGTTGGTGTCCTCTCGCCGGGCCATGCCACGCGGATGTGCTACTCGAAATCGCGAACTCATGAACCCGGCATGTCGCGTTTTGGCGGATGCGCTCGCGAAATCCCTTCGGCCTGTGGACGAACTTCCTCGCGCTTCGGCTTTCGCGCGGGCGGCGGCAATGTCTCGGGCGCACTTAACGAGGGCGGTGACTCTTGTGTTGCCTCGGCGGCGATGTCCGAACCCGTTTCTTGATCATCCTTCTCCATGTCTAACCGTAATCCATCTTCCATTTTGAACCACCAAACTGATCCACGGGTGAATTCGCATCGCTGCGTCGCGCTCCGCCAACACTTCGGGAGATGACCGCAACGTCCAGAGAACTCTCACGGCACCGCCACGATGCTTTGGCTTCAACGGCTGGCCCCCTGACGGACCCGGTGGCTAGGCGGAGCGCGCAGCAAGCTAGACGGCAGCCCTGATGTGCAGGTGAAATACGAAGCGACCGCCAGCTTCTGAACCCGTTGCAACTCAAAAATCAGCGGCCGAGAAGTTCTTCCCACGAACACTTGAGCGCCGCACGAATGCGGACAAGCGTCGCCGCGAGAACACTTCGTTCCGCGCCTTCAATCTTCTGGATGGATCGAATGTTCAACTCGCACTCTTCCGCGAGCTTCTGCTGCGTCCAACCCCGGGCCACGCGAGCACGCCGAACATTTGCCGCAATGCGTCTGGCGATGGCACGTTCGTCGTTGGTATCAGGCACATCACATCAAATGCGAAGTGGATCGTTGACGGAAACGCCCCAAGGGGCGTAAAAGGCAGGCATGTCCAGCTTCGACACCGAAATCCCCCAACTCAACGTCGAAGATGTCTTGAACTACGCGCAGGCGGAAGGTCGGGTTCATCCCGTCGAGTGGGACCGACTCTACAGGATGCTGCCGAGGCGTGAAGAAAACGACGTGCCCGTTCCGCTCATCCTCGGCGGTTCGGATGCGCCCGCTTTTCTTAAATGTATGCGGCTTGCCATCCATATCCAGTATGCAAGCGAGCAGAAAGTCTTGAACCGGGTCGCTGTGTTTCTCCTCGGCCGCCGACCACACCAATGGATTTACGTCGGTGGCGCACGTCCACCGGAAAGACGCCAGCCGCCGCCAAGGCCATCGAGGCCTCAAGGACTACCAAGGCCTCAGAGGGAACCTGAGACATTTTTCAACCTGTGATGAAGAAGGCGGTCATCACATTCCAGCACGTCGAGCGGGTGATCCAGATGCTGGGCATCTCGGAAGCCGATGCCGTTGCGGCGCTCCTTGAGGCTTTCGACCCCGGCGACTCTCGCCCCGATTTGCATGAACCAACCAAAAAGCCGGAGGAGCGAACCGCGTCGGACATCGAGGCCCGATTGAATAACTCAACGCTCACCTACAAAGGGACGCCCGTTCGCGAAATGCTCGCCTACCCGATGAGTATTGCCGCGAAGTTGGTCGGCTTGGGCGGAACACGTTTCTGGACCGAATGTGCAGCCGGAAAAATCCGCCGCACACCGTTCAAGACCGTCCCTCGGGTCGAGCTCGAACGCTACCTCGCTGCGTCTTTGCCACCTCTGAAGCAAACTAAAGGGTTGAAGAGAACTGCGCCTCAAGACGGAGTTGTTTAAGCAGCGGAAGGGCGGTGTAACGGCCTTGCCGCACCCCGGCGCGCCGTAGCCACCCCTGAGGCTTAAGGCGCCCCCTTCCCGTCGCGCTCCGCCAAGACACCGGCCAAACACAACCGCATGGCGCGACTACATCAAGTAGCGGCTCTTGCTGTCCACCACCGAGTTCCGAACCCGGGCGGAGTGCGCAAACCACTCAACTCTTCGATAAACGCCGCGACGAGCGCGTCCTTTCCCACGGGCCGGGGGGGGGGGGGCGGTTTGGGTTATGCCACGCGCGCATTTATCTGGAATATGCACGTTGACGGCAGGCCAAAATCTCGCATGTCTCCATAGAATGATAAACACAGACATACTGGCGGCAATCGATGTAGCACATTTAATCCTTCGCATTGTGGTTCGCATCCTACGTCCACATTCTCTACACCCTCGCGAGCGCATCATATCGTTTTACTGCCACAAACATTCGCAGCGGGACGCCAGAAGCGAAAGCAACAGCCTCAACATTGGAATGCGTTCTGTCAGCAGGATGCTGGGTGCTTCGCACATTGTTCAAAGCTGAAATTGCGGCGGAGCGCGATGCCCCTCAAAAGTCTCAAAAATTTCGCCAACGTGCGAGTGGCTGCCCCAAGGGGGTTCCCTACCACGGGGGGTCTATTCGGGATCGAAGTATTCCGAGGCATACGTCGTTTAAAACGGGCCTAAACTTGAATACCTATATGAGATTTCAATCAAGGCACCCCACACCCTCGCTACGCTGTCTGAGGCTCTGAGAGCCACTATGTTACGGCAAGAGGCTGCGGTCGTGCTGGTGAGGCGCTGGGAGCCAAGGCGCCCGGTAGGTTTGGCGCCCCGCGCTCCGCCCGGTTGTGGCGTTCGGTCAGACGCTTCGGCTGCGTCACTCTGCGTGCTGCCGGGGCGGAGCGCGCGGTGGTCTTATGCCACCGTCCCCGGTTGTCGCCATGCAAAAGGTAAGGTCTTGCGTCTTTTCTGTATTAAGTGGCTGTTGTTGAAACACGCCCGAGGGGACGCTCGCCCGCGTTGTTTTGCTTGTGTCCCGACATAGGGACAAGAAGACAACCCCCTTAAGGGGTGTTGTCTCTCTGTCCCTAGGGCACGGCGGATTTGGGAATGTCTCCCCCGTGTCCCTGTCCCGCGACTAATATCATCATGAAGTTGTGGCATTTCCCAGAACCGACCGAAAATTGGACTGAGACCTTTGGCAAAGGGACATGTCCCTCATCGAGAAAATAGCCATTGTCCCTGAGAATTTTGGTCAACTGAGGCATTACGTCTCCCACTCTCCAAACGACACCGCCGCAGGTCCGGGCTGTGTTTTCAGCCTTGGCGCGCGTGTGGAAGAGCAGGGGGCCTACACCTTCCGCCATGACGACGCCTCGGCCACCGGGCCACATTATGCAGAACATGTTTTCCATAGCCTCATTCTCTAAGCGAAATTCCAGTCGCATCAACTTCGAGCAAATTCACAATTTTGCCATCACCGAGTTGCAATTTTAGCGCCTCGCGACCATCAGCGCCCGGTATGTCGAGCGGGTTGGCGTTTTTGAAGCGTCGCCGAACCGTTTTCGGATCGAGGTCTATGGCTTTTCCGACAGCTTCGATGCGCGCCTTGCCGTTTCGCTCCGCCTTCAGAAACCCGATGGCAAGATCGAACAGGTCCTTATCCAGCTTCGGTGCCGGTGTTTCCGCTCGGTTCCAGCAAATCCCTTCGTCGGAATGGCGGACATGAATGCGGTCGGTTGGAACTCCGTTCGCGTCGAGAAGTCCCGCACTTTTCCAACGCTTAGCCACGTGCAGTTCAAACAGACCTTTGTCGTCGCGGTCCTGTTTGAGAACGATCACACCGCGCGGCCAGTTTCCGAACTCGGAACTTCCCGCGCCGGAATAGGCGAAGTCACCATTAGCCCAGCCTCCCTTTTCGGCAGCGCGCGGCGGTTTCACAGTATGATGTGTGATCACTGCCCCCAACCCGTGCTCCTTGAGAAATGGTTGAACCTCTTCGCGAAGAAACCTTGATACTCCCTCTTGCTCTGAGACGTTGCCTTTGTAGTAGGCCAGAAGCGGGTCCATGACGAGTAGGTCGAACTTGTATCCCATCACAATCGGGAGAATAGCGTCCCGCCAGTTGATTGTGTATCCGTTGAAGGTCGAAATGAGGACGTTAGCGTCAATGTCCCGAGCGTGACTTTGCAGCGGCGTGATGAGACTCATCATGTTCGCGACTGCGCAGCGGATTTCGTCAGGATCGTTTTCGGCTTGGATAATCAGCGTGCGAAGTGGGTGCGCCGGTCGAATGCCAAAAAAGTCCATACCGCACGCCCAGAGCATCGGGGCTTGTGTCACCAGCGTCGATTTACCCGCTGCTGTGGGTGCGGCGACCAAGATGCCTTGTCCCCGCATGAGGAACCGATTGCCGAGTAGGTTTTTGTCTTCGTCGTGATCCGTTGGCAGGGAAAGAATCCCGAAAACCTCAATCGAGCTCCAAGGCACCTTTCCGGTAGTCCACGGCTTGTCGCTGGCCTCGCCGTCGAAGTAGAGGACCTCCTGTAGTTCCCCGGATTTCTTGCGCATGGCGTTGGGCAGCCGCACCCATTGTGAGCGGGTCCAGATTGCTGTGTCTGCCCCGAGCGTGACGGCGTAATTGAAGAATTCCCACACGTTGCGCTCCGTGACACCTTCACAAGAAAACCACGAGTGAATAGATTTGCCGCCGCTATCGAGGGCCATCACCAGCGGGGCAAACTGCGCCAAGTGCAGAATGATGCTTGCCGCTTCGTCTTTCGAGTTGTGGTCGAACTCAATCACGATGTGCTGGCGTTCGCCGATGGTGTCGTCTGCCTTCCGGCTTCCTTTCCCTTGCTTGGTCTCGCCGTATTGCTTTCGGGCCGCTGATGGCACGATGTATTCAAAGCCGCAGCTTTGTTTACCCGTCTTCGCCTTGAGGTCCGTGACGAGTTCGGTGACGGGTTCCAAATCCGTCGTGCCGATGGTGACGAGGGGATTGCCGGGGAATAACTTGGGCAGGAAAAACGCCGGGGCGTGCTGCGCCAACCCTTTCACCGGGGATGCTTCACGGAGTTGCGTTATGCCTCCCGGTGACTCGGTGACGACACGGGACGTGAGTTCTGGTTTGAACTCATCGAACGGCTTCCGGTCCGACCGTTTCGACTCGCCCTCAATGGCGTAGATGTTTTCGACCGTGTTTCGGACTTCCGTCTCCACGTTACGCGAGGCATTAGCTTGTGTAGCAATAATCCGCTTGATGACCTCGTCGGCGGGTATTCCCGCCCGCTTCGCCTGATGCACTGCGCGGGGTAGAGCGTGGTTATTAAAGCCAACGCCGGTCCCCGCGAGTGGCATCTCGGCGAGGCACTCGTCGAAGCGAGCGGCGGCCATTTGGTTTTTCGGTTCGGGTGAATTGTTCATGGGTTATTGGCTTTCAGCTACGAGCCGGTTGAGGTCGGCGCGGTGGTAACGGACAGTGCGGGAATTCAAGCGAACCCCCTTCAGCAGCCCGGCTCGCTCATAGCGGTAGATCGTTTTGGTGGTGACGGCCAGCGCCTGCGCCGCATCGCGGCGGGAGACGAGGCTCAACGGGTGTGAGATATAGTTTAACACGCCGCCACCGTCGTATGCGCTTAACGGCGGCGCGCCTCGCTGATCACTCGCAGCCTCTGGCGAGTTAGTCCTGAGACGCCGAATACTTCTTTTGGAGGTATGCCGCTGCCGAATTCACGGCGTCGCTCCACCCGCCGCTGGTGTGGTAGTTGGGCCACACGTCTTCGTGTGCACCCGCTGGATGAGCTTTCTTGTATTGGCCCAGCAGTTTCGTCGCTTTCGCCCAAGAAAGACCATGCACTCGGTTCAGGCGGTATGCGGCCAATTCCTTGAGACGAAACCAAGGGGCGTTTTTTCCTGTAATCGCACGCCTGCCAGTCGGCGTGCGCATCTGATGTGCCTTGTCGGGGAACTGCTTGGCCCAATTTTCATGCGCCTTGCGGGCCCAGATACGGAGAGATTTGCTCACGGCTGGCGCTCCAAGCCCAATGTTTACATCCATGCAAACCCGGATGTAACCCGCTTCTCCTAGGCGCCGCGTATTGTCTTCCGTGAGAGACATCGCTTCTTCGTCTTCAAGCCAGCGGTAAGCGCTTCGAGCCTCGGAGGCGTTTCTCACCAGTGTGCTGCTGCGCAATCCTTCAGGCAGTGAAAGAAAGGGCAGAGGAAATAAGCGCGAGGTCAGAAACACGTCATTGACTGGTTCTTCGTTAAGCTCGGTCGGTATGCTGGCGCAGATGATGGCTTCGACAGCATCAGCCAGTGGCCCCGACAAGCTCTCAAGTAACAAATCCCCCACCGTTGCCCACTTTACCGCGCGATGAGCATCGCCGACCGGAATCCGCGCGCGCTGGCGGTGCCAACGTAGGAACACTTCCACCATCCACGGGACCGAACGCGCGTATTCATACCGAATGGCATTGTCTAGTTCCCACGCGCGGACGGATCGAAAATCGAATTCAATCGCTGGCGGCAGGGCTGGCGACGGAGGCGGACCGTGAGACTTCATTGCACGACGGGTTACTTGATCTTGGCGTGAGCCAATTCGGGCATCGCGGTTAGTCCTGCGTAGTGCGCATCTGTTACGACTGGACTGGAATGCCCAAGATAGCGCTGGGCGGTGAACAGGCCAAATGTCGTCGCGACGTAACTGCCAAACTCTTTGCGCAACAAGTGGCAGGGCTTGCCGTCCGCGATGCCTTGCCTCCGCAGCCACATTGCAAGAACACGGTGATGTAGATCACACCGATACACCAAATTCTTTGGGGTTTTGCCCGCCTCATACTTCCTTGGGACACGCCCGGGCACAATAAACGGTGTCACTTCGTCCCGGCTATGGTGAATCGCGTCGAACAATGTTTTTTCCACCGGGATGACTCGACGCTCTTTGCTTTTGGGTTGAAAGAATGGCGTCTCCTTGACCTCAATAAAGTGCCGCCCTTCAGCATCAGAATGAAACCAATCCCATTGCGCTTTATCGGCTTCGTGTCGGCGGAGCCCGAGTCCAAGTTCCAGCAGCAGCAGCACGTAAGCTGCTTTGTGTGGCTTACGAAAGTCATGATTAGACCAACGCTTTCGCGGAGTGTTCTTGATTCTGGGAGCAGTCGGGGTTGCTGTTAAATCGCCGTCCCGCAGCTTCACGGCCTCACGCCACAACGATGGCAGAGCATCGCCGCGAAGAGGCGAATACGGTTTGATCGGTATGCGCCGGAGCTTTTGGCCTGCAAATGGGTTGGCACAGACGAGTCCCGCCCGCACATATTCTGCCAGCATCTGCTTGCTGAACAGTGCGCCCGCACCGCGCAACAAAGCATTACACGAGACTTTGACGCTCGATTCGACTCGTCCTTCTCTCCGCCCGTGGGCGAGATACTCCGCAACGAAATCGCGAACAGCTTGATCAGTTAAACTTGTGAATTTCGTGACTTTCGCGCGGCGACAAATCAGACGGAGGTCTTTCAGATACCGCTCGCGGGTGTGTGTTGCGGGCGGGTATTCCACTTTTTGAACCGCGTCCCGGTAGAGTTCTACGAACTCGCCAATGGTCAATGTGGCCGTCGTCACAGTCGGCTTGGGCTTGAACTTCGCATGGGTCGCGTTCCAGCCATGCGCAAGCAGGTGCGAATAAATGTCTCGTGCCTTAACTGCTGCTGCAACCTTGTTCGGCGTTCCGAGATTAAACCATTCCTCGCGAAGAAGGTGAAACAGCCGCACCTGCCACTCTGGAATCTCGATCCGTTGCGTTCCGTCGCGGTAATGGCGCTTCCGAATTTTCCCCAGCCAGTAGTCTTGGTGGCTCTTTGGCAGTCGAGCGGGCTTGGAACTGGCCGGGGACTTCTGTCCGGTTTCTGTCCGGTTTTCGGTGTTCTGAACTGTCTTAACGAGGGCACTTCGGGTTTTCATTCGAGACCCGCACAATCGCACAGAAACGCCCGTCGTATATGACAAATTCGTCTTTTAAGTGACAGTTCAGGACACCGTGAGCAAGCAACTCATAATCGCTTGGTCCTCGGTTCAAATCCGAGCGGGCCCACCACTCTGGTCAGGACCTTTTCTTCGCAGTGCGATCCTCGTGCGTGTCGGGCGCGTGGACGCGCATGTAGTGAAAAAGGTACTGCTGCGCGTAGCCGGCGTTTGGGCCGAAGTGCGTGGCCGTGAATCGGGCGAGGCGTTTGGCTGATGCGCGACGTTTTGGAAAGTAAAGTTGCTGCAACGCTTTTAACACCCACACGTCCACGGGGAACGCCTGCTGGAATCCGTACCCAAACAGCAGCACACAGTTCGCGATTTTGTTTCCCACGCCGGGAAGTTTCAAGAGTTCATCGCGCGCTTCGTCCACCGTGCGGGAACGCAGACCTTCGAGATCGATTTCGTTGTGGGCGACCATGTTCGCGGCGCGCAACAGGTTCGGGGCGCGAAAACCCATTTTGCAGTCGCGCAACTCAGGCTCGGCGCAGGCGGCGAGACGGGTTGCGTTCGGAAACGAAAAGACAGGAGCGTGCCCCGCGGGAACGATGAGCGAATCGCCGAAGCGTTCGCACAGCAGCGCGACGATCTGTTGAATCTGCACAATCTGTTTGGTGGACGAGAGAATGAACGAGGCCAGGCATTCCCACGGGTCCTGGCGCAAGAGGCGCAATCCGCGGCAGGCAGAGATGGCGGCGCGCATCGGCTCGTCGTCGGGAAAACTGTGAACTACTTCAGCGAGATCGATATCGGTCTGCAAGTAATTCGTCAGCCAGCGCCAGTCGTTCACTGGCATCGCGGTTTCAGCGAGAATGCCTTGCTCAGTTTGTTGCAGCCCGACCCAGCGATTTCCGACCACACCTTCGAACCAGACGCCATTTTGGCGCCATCGAAATGCCTGTCCCGAAAGAAGTGTCGCGGCGAGATCGTAGTCGCGCAAAGCGAAAACATGCTGGCATGTGGGGTCGAGCATCAGAGCAGGTTGCGGCACGCGAAGATCTGGATGTGGTGCAGCACGCGCCCACGATGCATCACCGGGAAGTGGCCGATCTCCGTCACCGACGCGAAAGACCTCGCGATGTCTTTCGGAGGCGGCTCGGGTTTGTCTTTTTGTTGAACGTAAAGCGCATCTTCGCCTCGCCGGGATTCGCGATACGTGGGCCAGAAGTAGAACTGATTTCGCGGTCGCGGCATGTAGCGATAGTAAACCAACGGCGTGCCGTTTCCCGCGGCCTTCGCTTCCGGCATGTAGAAGGAGAGCAGACTCGTCGTTCCGTAATGGCCGCAAATGATGAACGGCGCCGAGCCATCCACGGCGATCTTGCGATGTTCGCGCGAGACGATGCGCGCCATCTGCGCCCAGCCACGCACGCGGCGTTGCGGGTCGGCTTTGTG
>DATHEW010000705.1:0-2863 GCA_035318425.1 Candidatus Acidiferrum sp.
CGACAAATTTCCAAAGGAGGCGACCATTCCCTACAATCTTGCTTGTTATACCTGCCAGATGCAGCGCGATGCTTCTGAAACACTGGCATGGTTGCAACAAGCGATGACCGCCGGAAAACGGAAGGAGATTCTCGCGCGTGCCATGGAAGACCCGGACCTCGAACCATTGCGGGCGGAAATTGCGAAGCTCGCTCCGAAAATCAACAAAGCGGACAGTTCATCAGACCGCTAGACTTGCGCTCGCACCGGCTAGCACACACTATTTCGCCCCACATGCAGTTCATTCGCGACATCCATGATGCCAAGCGCGGCAAGGCCCCGGTCATTTCCTTCGAGTTTTTTCCACCGAAGACGGACGAGGGCGACCGCAATCTGTTGGAGAAAACAATCCCCGCGCTGATGAAACTGAAGCCGGACTTCTGCTCCGTGACTTACGGAGCCGGCGGCAGCACGCGCGACAAAACACTTTCCATCGTCGAAAGCATTCAGCGCCAGCACGGGCTGACGGCGATGTCGCATCTCACCTGCGTCAACTCGACGAAAGAACAATTGCGCGAGGTTCTGATTGATGCGAAACGGCGCGGCATCAAAAACATTCTTGCGCTGCGTGGCGATCCGCCGATGGGCACGGGGGATTTTCAGAAAACGCCGGGCGGCTTCGAGTTCTCCAGCGAACTAGTCGCGTTCATCAAGGAGCTGGGCGGCTTCTGCATCGGCACCGCAGGTTTTCCCGAAGGCCACATCGCGTGCAAGGAGGGGAAGATCGTTGATTGGGATCGACTGAAACAGAAAGTGGATGCGGGCGCCGACTTCATTGTCACGCAGCTCTTCTTCGACAACGCCGACTTTTTCGAGTTCCGTGATTACGTGCGCAAGATCGGCATCAACGTTCCAATCGTGCCCGGCATGTTGCCAATCCTCTCCGGCTCGCAGCTCAAAAAGTTCACCACGTTGTGCGGCGCAACGATTCCCCAGCCCATGCTCGCGAAGCTGGAACAACTCGGCGACAACGATGAAGCAGCGACTCAGTATGGCATCGATTACGCGACGAAGCAGTGCGACGAACTGCTGCGGAACGGAGTCGAAGGACTGCACTTCTACACCTTGAACAAAGTGCGCTCGACCGTTGACGTCGTGAAGAACCTCGGCCTCGCGCCGAACGCCTGATATGAGCGACGAACCACTGCGCGTCCTCGCCGTCATTGGCAGCCTGAATCAGCACTCCGTCACGAAAGTCGCTTTGCTGCACGTGGCCGAAAGTCTCCGCGAGCGCGGCGCCGAGGTGGATGTGTTGGATTTCACCACCGAACCATTGGCGATGTTCAATCCGGATTCGGCTTACGCCAGCACCGGGTTCGGCGCACTCCAGCGCCGCGTGGAAACCGCGGACGTTTACCTGCTCGGCACGCCCGATTACCACGGCAGCATGAGCGGTGTGATGAAAAATTTCCTCGACCATTTTTGGCAGGAGTTCGCCGGGAAACTGTTTGCCAGCGTCGTCGCGTCGCATGAGAAAGGCCTCACCGTTCTCGATCAACTCCGCACCGTGGCGCGCCAGTGTTACGCCTGGTCGTTGCCGTACGGCGTGTCCTTCACTGACAAGGAAGACGTGAGAAATGGCGCGATCGTGAGCGAGACCTTCAGGAAGCGGCTCGAAATGTTCGCGCACGACGTGCGCGTTTATGGCCGGGTCATCGCGGAACAGCGGCGGACTGATCTCGCGGGAAGTGAGCCGGGATTCATGGCGCGCTATCGAGCCAAATAGCGGAGATCCTTACTCCCTCACCGCCGCGGCCATGTCGCTCTCGTGCTTCTGCCGCGCGGCTTCGATGTCGTACGTGTCGTTGTCCGGATGTTCAGGATTCAACGGCGAGATGTCGCGCAGGCGCTTGATGATGCCAGGCAAATGCTTCAGCACGTAATCCACTTCTTCCTCGGTGTTGTAGATGCCGAGGCTGAAACGCACTGAACCCCGCGCACGCATCGGCGCGAGTCCCATCGCGGTAAGAACGTGCGAAGGATCGAGTGAACCGGTAGTGCAGGCGGAGCCGCTGGAGCAGCAGATGCCGAGTTGATCGAGCAACAACAACACGGCTTCCGCTTCCACGAAATCGAACGCGATGTTCACCGTGTTCGGCAAACGCGGCTCCTTCGCGCCATTGCGCACCGTGTTGGGGATCGTGCTGAGAATCGTCGTCTCCAGTTTGTCGCGCAGAGCACGGACGCGGGTGTTCTCATCGTGAAGATGTTCCATCGCGAGTTCCGCTGCACGGCCAAAAGCAACCACATGCGGGACGTTCTCGGTGCCACCGCGACGTCCGCGTTCCTGATGCCCGCCAATGACGTAAGGCTGATACTTGGTGCGGCGCTTCACGAAGAGCATGCCGATGCCTTTGGGTGCGTGCAGCTTGTGCGCGCTGAGTGAAAGAAAATCCACGCCAAGCTGCTTCACATCGATCTTCAGCTTGCCCGGAACTTGCACCGCATCCGTGTGGCAAAGCACACCTTTGCTGCGGCAGATCGCGGCGATTTCTTCGATCGGGAACAGCACACCGGTTTCATTGTTCGCCCACATGATCGACACGATCGCAGTGTCGGGGCGGATGCTCTTCTCCAACAAATGCAGGTCCAGCGACCCATCGCTTTCGACGGGCAGGAACGTCACTTCAAAACCACGCTTCTGGAGATATTCACCGAAGTTGATATTCGCCGAATGCTCCACCGCGGTCGTGATGACGTGCTTCTTCTGCGGGTTCGTGATGAGCGCGCTGTGGATGGCTGAGTTGTTCGACTCGGTACCGCAGCTCGTGAAGACCACTTCCTTGGGATCGCAATTGATCAGGGCCGCGACCTGCGTGCGCGC
>DATHEW010000706.1:0-3367 GCA_035318425.1 Candidatus Acidiferrum sp.
TAATTTTCTCAGTAACATCGCCGGACAATGGGCGGCGAACGATCCCGAGACCGCTCTCAATTGGGCGCAAACGATGCCGGACGGCGCGGAGAAATCCAGCGCCATGGGCTCAGTGATGCGGACCTGGGCGAACAGCGATCCCGAAACCGCTGCCACCTACGTATCGAAACTTCCCGCCGGCCCGGCACAGGACAAGGCGGCGCTCGCCGTGGTACAGAGTTGGACGCAAGCCGACCCGCGCGGCGCGGCAGCGTGGGCGGCGAATTTTCCTGATGGCAAGGTTCGCGACCAGGCATTGAACAGCGTGGTGTCGAGCTGGAGCCATTCCGATCCAGGCGGCGCTGCGACATGGGTCGCGAGCTGGAGTCCTGGCAAGTCACGCGACAACGCGTTGGAAACGATGATCAGCAATCATTCGTACAACGATCCGAAGAGCGCCGCGAGTTGGGTGAACCTGATCAGCGACGAGAAGATGCGCAACTCGCGCATGGAAACCATCGCCCGCAACTGGATGCGACAGGATTCAACGTCCGCCACGGCGTGGTTGAACCAGACGCCGCTCCCAGACCAGGTGAAGGAACGACTCTTGAGGCAGAATTCCGCGCGGGACACAGTGCCCGATTGATCAGGCGGCAATCGAAGCGTCGCCCGGATGCAGAAGATGTGTGATGGCTTCGATCAGCTCGGAAAGGTCGAACGGCTTATCCAGCCACATCGCGCAACGCGGCGCGGCGACGTGATTACGCAGGTGACGCTCACCCGTCATGACGGCTACCGGAATGCGCGTCGTGCGTGCGTCCTCGCGCAGGCGATTGACCACCTCGAAGCCAGTTATCTCGGGCATCAACAGATCGCAGAGAATGACATCCGGCAAAAATTCCGGCGCGAGATCGCATCCATGCCGTCCGTTGCAACTCACCAGCACGCGATGGCCCTGGGCTTCCAGCACAATGGTCAGCAACTCGCAAAGCTCTGCGTCATCATCAATCACGAGGATGGTTTTCACGATGAGACTAGCGACAAGCGCGCGGTGGGCCTGAAGCAAACGCAGCAAACGTGGCGGCATCCCTTGCGGTTTTTTTGTTTGGCTCTGGCAGGGGCTGTTTGGCCCCGGCGGCAAGTGCCCAATGGCTATGTGTTGGAAAGGTGCTACGGTCAGGCATCCCAGTGATTCGAGCGGCGCTTCCGAATGTGGTCGCGACCAGTTTACGGACTACGGCTCAGCCGTCCGCCGCTCGATTCACTGGCCTCGCTCTTAGTGAAATTGTTCGCATACCCCGCTTCAATGCGTGCCGGTTCAAACTGCCCGGCGCGACTTTTCTTGAGTGTTTCTGCTCAACCTCAAGTCATTGCCTTCGCTGCGCCTGCGGGTAACACTCCGCCCACTCAATGAAGCACTGCAAACACTGCGCACAGACGTTGCTCGTAAAAACAGATCGTTGCCCACACTGCCGCGGAGCGTTGCGCGCAAGCGACATTTCCAAGATCTTTTTCCTCGCCCTGGCCGTCGTGGTGTTTTGCGTCGTGGCGGCGATCCTTTCGCGGGCGTAGCGCGTCACTGGCGTCGCGTAGCCCGTGAGCGCTTGCTTCACGTCGGCGCCGGTGATTTCCGTGCGCCCATTTCGGCGGGCGACGTATTCCACGATGCGCCGGATGTTTTCGAGAAAGTGAAGGCTACCATTTCCCGCGGCGAGCGTTTGCACAGCCATCGCGCGCACGTCGTCTTTTGATGCCGCCGGGAACATCGCAGCGGCTGTCGATTCGATTTCCTCACGCTTCAGTTTCGAAGGCACAGGCGTTCGGAAAACACGTTCATGAAAGTCGCGTGCGGACCATCGGCAACGTTCCTGAATGGCTAGCAGCCGCTCGTCAAAGACGGATTCGTTATCAGCACGGCGGAAAGGCCGCGTTCACAGAGTGCGGTCACAACCCAATCAATGCGCCACGGGCTTGCATCACGCTCGTGATGGTCCGCTTACAAAGGAATACCACGGCAAGCTCAGCGCTGGAATCGCAACGCTCAAGTCGAGTGTGCGACGGGATGGAGTCCGATCATTACACGCTGGCGCAGAGTTTCTGAACGGCGCCAGCTTCCACCTGATCTCTCCGCCAGTTGACAGCAATCGGTTCCTGTGTTCACCCGCACGGGCCGGTTTGCCTTGGACGTGTGCGCTATCCGTACCGGTACGGATAGACACACCGGTCGGGCCTACGAGCATCGAGCGTGGATTTTTCCTCTCAACAGATCGACTCGATGCTTGGCGTAGCATTCATGAAAGCAGAGTTGGAGTTCTTGCAGTCGGAAAGTCGGTTTCTTGATGCGCGCGTTGTCGTCAAAACCAGCTCGGATTTCGCGCGATTGTGTGAACTGTCGGAGACGATATTGACGGAGCACTGCAGAGCGAATCCAGCGGCGAAACAATTTCGCCAAGGCTTCATATTTGATCCGAAATCCCGGCTTCCATTTGCAGGCGTAGCCGGTAACCTCTGCCGCACACCCGAATGGAACCGCTAAACGAACTCGATCAATGCCCGGCGCTCGAAACAAAGGCAGCGTTCGCGACGTACGAGATTGCCTTCCCGTCTGACTCTGCCGAGTGGTTGCACCCGTCCATACTTGGAACGCGGCAACTCCGGGACCAGCTCCGCGAGGCCGTCGCACTCGCGCGCCCACTCACGCGCGGCATCATCGAAACTCGGTTTGGTCCGTTGTCCTGGGAATGGTGAGCAGTGGCGTCGACAACGCAACGCGCCGGCGTGTCGAATAATGGCAAGACTGGGGTGAACGCCCCATTGTCGAGAAAGCCTGTTGAACGACGTTGCGGGCGTGTATCCTTTTCTGCCAATGGCGGTGCGGTGGTGAAGGTCGTGGACGCTAAAACACTTTCATGTTTTCAATTGGAAGCGATCCAATCGCTTGCGCGCCGCACGCGTGACAGCGCCAGCCAGTACCACCCGCTGAACGACAACCTCGAAGGACTTCAACGCCTCGAAGGACTTTACTGGCGCAGCTATGTGGAGGCGGCAAAGCTCGGGTACGCCGGCTCGGCAAATAAATGGCAGGCGTTGTGCCGGACAATCGTGGACTGACCCATTCCAGAACGGCACACGGCGTCGTGATCCGGCCAAAGAGCGGCAAGTCGCTGAAGTTTCAGGTCGGCGGCAAATGGTTTAACGTGAAGCAAGTCACCATGCCGGCGCGGCCTTACTTTCCGGTTATCAATGGCAAGCTGACGCCGGCCGCTGAGGGAGAGCTGTGCAGGGCAGGGGAGCGTGAGATCGCCCGCCAGAATCCGGGGATGAAGTGGCTTTCTTAGCAAACTGCGAAGATGACCCGTTTAATGTTGTCCGGTTTGTCCGTTCCAAG
>DATHEW010000707.1:0-4975 GCA_035318425.1 Candidatus Acidiferrum sp.
TCGAAGTCATGAACATCGTCTCCAACACGGTTGGAAACGTAATCATGGAAAAGGCGATCCGCACCTCGGCGGGCGACATCGAGAAGGGCGAAGGCATCTCCGCCTCGCTGGCCAAGCATCCGGTTTTCCCGGTCATGATCATCCGCATGGTGACTGCCGGCGAACAGACCGGTAAGCTCGAACAGATGCTCGAGCGTATCTCGGACTTCCTGGACGAGGAGATCGAAACAACGCTGAGCGGACTCACCTCGCTGATCGAGCCTTTGCTGATTGTATTCCTCGGGGTCACTGTTGGTGGGATCGCGATTTGTATGTTCCTGCCGATCTTCAAACTGTCCGAGCTCGTCGGCAAAAAGGGCTAAGCCCGAAATTCTCAAACACGCCGGGCGCGCACAGAACTGTGCGCGCCCGTTGTCTTTTATTGGGCTGCGGTCTTATCAACTGCTTGCCCGGTCGAGCGCCATTCCGGTACGCTGGGTGTATGGCCAAAGTCCTCGTCGTGGATGACGAAATCACGATGATTCAAATGACCTCGGAGCTGTTGCGGTCCGAAGGGCATGAAGTCTTCCCGTGCAGCAATTTCGACGCGGCGAGCGCCGTCATGGAGCGGGAAAAGATCCAGTTGCTGATCACGGACTTGTATCTCGAGAAGTCGAAGCCAACGGGACTCTCTCTTCTCGCCAAAGCCACTGGCATGAGCCCGCCGCCAGCCGTGATCGTGATTACCGCCATGGGGTCAGTGGAAACCGCGGTGGACGCGATGAAGCGCGGCGCGTTCGACTATCTTCAAAAGCCATTCAAGCTGGATGAGTTCAAGCTGACCATCGATCGCGCTCTTTCTTACAACAAGGCCATGACGGAGAACGCCTTTCTCCGCAAGCAACTCAACACCAAGTATCACTTTGACCAACTCGTCGGGACATCTGTCGCGATGCAAGAGGTTTTGAAGATGGTCGAGCGGGTGGCGGACACTGACAGCACGATCCTGATCCTCGGCGAAAGCGGCACGGGCAAGGAACTGATCGCACGCGCTCTGCACTTCAATAGTCGCCGGCAGTTTGCGCCGTTCATCGCGATCAATTGCGCGGCGCTACCCGAGAATCTCCTCGAGTCAGAACTCTTCGGGCATCGCAAAGGGGCATTCACCGGCGCGATCAACGATAAGAAAGGGCTATTCGAAGAAGCCGAGGGCGGCACACTCTTTCTCGACGAGATCGGTTCGATGCCCGCCGTCCTGCAAAGCCGGCTGTTGCGAGTGTTGCAAGAGCGGGAAGTGCGGCGCGTCGGCGAGAACACGTCCATTCGCGTCAATGTGCGGGTGCTCGCCGCGACCAACGAACCGCTCGAAAAGCGAATGAAGGAAGGCACCTTCCGCGAGGACCTTTATTACCGGCTGAACGTCATCCCGATTTCGCTGCCGCCGTTGCGGGAGCGGTGCGAGGACATTCCGTTGATCGTCGCGCACTTCATGCGCGATCGTGTTCATGCGCGGCTTAACAAATCTTTTCAGCTCACCCGCGAAGCGATGCACGCGCTGACAGTTTATGATTGGCCGGGGAACGTTCGGGAGCTCCAGAACGCCATCGAACGCGCCTGCGCCCTGGCAGACTCCGAGACCATTCGCCTCAGTTCGTTGTCCCCGAACATTGTGGCCGCCGCTCGCGCTCATCCGGCGTCCCCTGAACTGCACGCCACGGACACCACTCTCTTCAAGCTGCCCGTGGATCAAGGCAAGCCCGCCCACACCAACGGCGAGGCAGCACTCGCCGCCGTCCATGATCCCTTAACCGATCTCAAAACTTTCATGCGCGACCAGGAACTCACCTACATCAACCGCGCCCTCGCCCAATCCGGCGGCGACAAGGAAAAAGCGGCGCTGCTGCTAGGTATCAGCATGGCCACGTTGTACCGGAGGTTGTCGGCGGAGGAGGGTTGAGGAAACTCGAATTCCGAATTCTTAAATCCGAAGAAAGCTCGAAGGCCGAAACACGAAACGAGCGGAGTGACGCCTCACCCGACGCCCTGCCCCTCACGCCCTTCTCACTCTGAGAACAGCGTCCAGATGCGCCCATTGAAGGATTGAAGCGGAATTCGCCGTTGCGCCTCTTGTCCAGCCACGCCTAAAGTTCGCCGCGCATGAAGAACCAGCTCGACTTCGAGAAGCCGATTATCGAACTGCAGCGCAAGCTGGAGGAGCTGAAGAAGCATCCTGAAGCCCACGGGATGGGGATCAATCTCGAGGAAGAAATCACGCAGATCGAAGGCAAGATCGAAGAGACGCGCCGGCAGATTTACTCGAACCTCACCGCATGGCAGCGCGTTCAGCTCGCGCGTCATCCGAAGCGGCCGTTCACGCTCGATTATCTCACGAACGCTTTTGCCGAATTCAGCGAGGTGCATGGCGATCGTTTGTTCGCTGAGGATCGCGCGATGGTCGGCGGGTTCGCCAAGCTCGACGGGCATAAGGTGATGGTCATCGGCACGCAAAAGGGCCGGGACACCAAAGAGAACATCAAACGTAATTTTGGTTCCGCGCATCCTGAGGGTTATCGCAAGGCGCTCCGCCTGATGCGCTTGGCGGACAAGTTTAATCTGCCGATCATCACGCTCATCGACACGGCGGGAGCGTATCCCGGTGTTGGTGCGGAGGAGCGCCACATCGCGGAAGCTATCGCGGTGAACCTGCGCGAAATGATGTTGTTCGAAGTGCCGATCATCGCGGTGGTGATTGGCGAAGGCGGCTCCGGCGGCGCGCTCGGCATCGGTGTGGCAGATCGCGTGATAATCATGGAGAACGCGTATTACTCGGTGATCAGCCCGGAGGGTTGCGCGGCCATTCTATGGAAGGAACGGAGCGCCGCGCCGAAAGCAGCGGAAGCCTTGAAGATCACCGCGAAAGATTTGCTCGACCTCGGCCTGGTGGACGAAATCATTCCCGAACCGCTCGGCGGTGCGCACAACGATCCCAAAACCACGGGCGCATCCCTCAAGCTCAACCTGCTGCGCAATCTTGAAGTGCTGTTGCAGTTGACCGCCGATGAGCGCCTGAAGCAGCGCTACGCGAAGTTCCGCGCGCACGGTCAATTTTTGGAAAAACAGAAAGAGGCGGCGTGAGCTGCCCAGCCTACGCATGCTTTATCCCTTAACCTTCAAGCCCGTTTTCAAGGAGCGCGTCTGGGGCGGGCGCCGCATCGAGAGGCTCTTCAACAAACCGTTGCCGCCGGGTGCGCCCATCGGCGAATCATGGGAAGTCACCGATCGGCCCGAAGGCGTCAGTGAAATCGCGAACGGCCCTCTCGCCGGGAAGACGTTGCGATGGTTGATGGAAAATCACGCGGGTGATCTGCTCGGAAATTCGCGCTCGGATGCAAAAACATTTCCGCTGCTGGTAAAGATTCTCGATTGCAGCGACAAGCTTTCGCTCCAGGTGCATCCACCCGCTGAGAAGGCGAAAGAGCTGGGCGGTGAACCTAAGACTGAGATGTGGGTATTCGCCGACGCCACACCCGAGGCGGACATTTTCGTCGGACTGAAGCGCGGTGTCACACGGGAGGAATTCGAACGCAAGACACGCGACGGCACGGTGGCGGAATGTTTTCATCGGATTCGCGTAGCCGCGGGCGACGTGATGTTCCTGCCCAGCGGACGCGTTCATGCGCTCGGAGCCGGCGGTGTCGTGTTTGAAATTCAGCAGAACTCGGACACGACGTATCGCGTCTTCGATTGGAACCGCGTCGGGCTCGACGGCAAACCACGCGATCTTCACATCCCTCAATCGATGGCCAGCATCGACTTCAATGATTTCGAGCCGTCATTGGTTGGCAGCGAGTTCTCGCGCAACGAAGAAATTTCCATCCGCTACCTCGTGAACGATCCGCTATTCCGCGTGAATCAATGGCGGGTGAAACGCGACGCGCGATTTTACCTCACGAGCGAATTGCCCCAGATCATCGGCGTGATGAATGGCGAAATCATCATTCGCCACGGTGAAGAAGAGCTGACTTTGAAGCCCGGACATTTCTGTCTGCTGCCAGCTTCGATCGGTCGCGTGACGATCACCTCGCCGAAGAGGTCGGAGTTCCTGCACACCGAGTTTTAGCTTAGCGTCGCTGTTGTCATGCCCGACAAGCTCAAGCAATTCCTTCAGCGCTGGGCCATCAGCACGGTGGCGGTGCTGATCGCGGCCCATGTCGTGCCGGGCATTGAATACCATGGCGTGCTCAAACTGTTTATCGCCACGCTCGTCCTCGGGTTGCTTAATAGTTTCCTGCGCCCGGTGTTGATGCTGCTCTCGCTGCCGCTCCTCATCGTGACGCTGGGATTATTCACGATCGTCATCAATGCGCTGCTCTTGCTGCTCGTCAGCGCGCTGGTCGGCAAAGATAATTTTTCCGTGGATGGCTTTGCGGCGGCGTTCTGGGGCGCGCTTGTTATCAGCATTGTGTCGCTGATCCTGAATTCGCTCACACGCAGCGGCGACGCGCGGATCAGCGTTCAACGTGGCAAGAAGCCGGAACCGAAAACGGAAAAGGACGACGACGTCATCGACGTCTGAGCAGACCGAAGCCTTCGCTCAATCGATTTTCTCATACGAAGCTCGGTTGGTTGGAACTCCCTTCGCATTAAAATCTCGTTCGAAATCGGTCGTCACGCGGGCGAGTTCCTCGGGCGTTTCAATTGGAGCGAAGTGAACGTTCGCGTCGAAGACACTTTGCATTTGCGCGAAGTAATCGAAGTCGTCCGTGCGCAGATGGATGACGCCGCGCGGCTGCGATGCGCCACGCAGCACTTCGGCGAAACGTTCATTGATCAGGCGATTCTGGCGGTGTCGCATCTTCGGCCAGGGATCGGGAAAGTAGATGTGGAACGCGCTCACTGAGTCGCGCGGCAGCAGATATTCGGTGAGGTAACTGATCTCCAGGCGAATGCCGCGCAAGTTCGTGAGCCCGGCGCGGCGCCCCCTCTTTTCGATCTT
>DATHEW010000708.1:0-4685 GCA_035318425.1 Candidatus Acidiferrum sp.
GAAGATTTCGGCACCGCGCGCGATCACGCGTGAACCACTTGTCGTCGCGTTCCCTGAATCAATGGATCATGCCCTGGCGCAACGCGTGATTCGCGTGGCAAACGGGAGCGGCGCTTTGGTTGATGGCAAAATTGCTCTCGAAGATCAGGAGCGACGCTGGAGTTTCACGCCTGGCGAGAATTGGCGAACAGGCGCACACGCCGTGCTGGTGCAAACCACGATTGAGGATCTCGCGGGCAACAACATCGGCAAACGCTTCGAGGTCGATTTGTTCGAGCCGGTGACACGGCGCTTCACGAATGCGACAGCAAGGATCGCGTTCGAAGTTCGTTAGACGTTCCGGAGTGCGTTGCCGAAAGTAACTTCTGATTCTTTTGCGTTTCTTGAGCGGTAATGCGCCGCATTCAGAGTCTGCGGATGTTTGAGCGTCGCGTCGTGTCGCGTCGTGTCGCGTCGCGTCGCGGACGAGCGGAGGAAGATTCTCCCTCTCCTTTGGGGCGAGGGGGAAACAGCGCTCCAACCTCGCGAAACGGAAATTACTTTTAGCGAACGCGATCCGAGCCAGCGGGATGCTGGCGGCACGTTATAGTAGCGCGATCACCCGGCGCAGTTCCTCGTCCGTGTTGTAGAAGTGCGGCGAGAGCCGGAGGTAAGCCTGGCCCGCGCGATCGAGCCGCAAGGAGGTAATGATGCCGGCCGCTTCAAGCTTCTGGTGAATCTCGCCCATGTCGGTTTCGGGCTTGAAGAACGTGACGATGCCGCTGGCGTTTTCCGGCGGCGCGCTGGCGTGCAACACGGTGAAGTCTTTTTCCTGAATCGCGGGCACGAGCCACGCACGCTTGCGGAGCAAGTCGGCCGCAATGTTGTCAACGCCCACTTCAAGCAACAGGTCCATCGCGGCATGCAGGCCGACGAGACCGAGAAGGTTGTGCGTGCCGGCTTCAAACCGCTGCGCGCCGGGCGCAAACTTGATTTCAGCCTGCGCCACGTAGTTGGGACACTGCACGTTGTTCCACCCGAGAACGAGGGGGAGGAGCTTTTCCTGCAACGCTTTGCGCACGTAAAAAATCCCGGCGCTGCATGGGCCCAGCAGCCACTTGTGCGCGTCCGCCGCCGCGAAATCCACGAACTCCATCGGCGTGGGAAACGCGCCGAGCGTTTGGATGCTATCGAGGCAAAACAGGACGCCGCGCTCGCGCAAATACTTTCCGATCGCCGGAATGTTGATCCGCCATCCGCTGATGAAATGACACGACGCGAGGGCGACGAGTTTTGTGTTTTCGTCAACCTGCCCTTGGACATCGACCGCGCGAATTTTTCCGAACTCGCGCACGTTCATGAGGCGAACCTGGACGCCGCGCTGCGCGAGGGCCATCCACGGATAAACATTCGACGGATAATCGTCGTGATAGATGAGGATGTTGTCGCCTTTGCGGAAAGGAAGGCCGTTGGCGACATAGTTCAGGGCAAGCGAGGTAGGACCGACAAAGGCGATCTCGTCACGCTGCGCGCCGAGCAACTTCGCGGCGGACTCGCGCATCGCCTGCAGCTTGTAGAGCGGCAGCAAAGTTTCCTGATCGCCTTGGGTGCAGTTCAACGCGTAATGCGACACGGCTTCAGCAACGCGTTGCGGCAACGGACACACACCGGCGTGTCCCAGAAATACTTTGTCGCGCGCGACGGGGAATTCCGCGCGGCGTAGCTCTTCGTTTGAATGCAGTTCGGCGATCGTCATTTCGCGTTCATGTTAATCGCGTCGTTAATTTGCTGAAAGTAGCCCATGTAAAATTTGATGATGTTGAAGGCTATCATCAACATCACCGCTCCGACCAAAAGCCCAGCTAAACTGAAGATGAACTTCTTGAGCTTGCGCGAGCCTTCGTCCTGGTAAAGCACATGACAGCGGCGCAACGCGTCATCGAGTTGGCCGCTGATCTCGCCCGTCTGGTAGAGGCTGGCAAATGACGAGGGAAACTCAGGCCGGGACGCGATGGTTTCACCGGGCATTTGACCGTTGATCCAGTGAGGCTTGGCATTGGCGACAACGCGACGCAGTGCAGGCGAACCACTGGCAGCAGCCGCAAGCTCCCACGCTTCGATGATCGTCACGCCGGCGTTCAGCAACGCTTCGAGCGCCACGCTAAGACGCGCGATAGCCAGGCTTCGCCGGGCTTTTCCGAGCACGGGCACGGCGTGAAGAATTCGTTCGACGAATGAGCGCCATCCTTCGGCGTGGGAGGATTGCAGCGTGTAAGTGAGCAGCAATGCCAGGCCATACAGCGGTGCGAGGATGAGAATTTTTTGCGCGGCGAAGGCGACAACTTCTCCTTTCAGGATGGCGTCGGTAAAGGTGCTCACTGGAAAGAGCAGCACGGCGAAATGAAAAACGAACAGCGGGTAAATGATAAAGCCCGTCACCTGCCGGATGAGCTGCGCGCGGTCGGCGTAGTAGGTCGCGAGCAATGCGAAGCATTGAGGCAACCGCCCGCTTTTCTCTCCAGCGTCAATCAGAGCAATGTCGAACGATGACAACCAACTCCCGGAGCGGGACAATGATTCGCTGACGCCAAAACCCTCGCGCAAATGAGCGAGCGCACGTGCGAGTGAAGCGCGCATCGAGGGCTGCGGCGGGCTGCGGTGAATGACCTCGATCGATTGAATCAGTCCCAAACCGGCAGCGGTCATCTGCGCCAGTTGATGGAACAGGTCGGAGCGTCTTGTAAGCTGAGTGGGCGTGACGATCAATGCCATACGCGCCCGCGCGGGGTCACGACAGCAGGCGATCGAAGCTGGCCTTCAGGTCGCGCTTGCTCTTCAGCCCGACGATCTGCTCGGCCACCTTGCCGCCCTTGAAGAAGAGCAGCGTGGGAATGGATTGAATGCCGTAGTTGATCGCGAGTTGTTGATGGTCGTCGATGTTGACCTTGGCGATTTTTACCCGGCCATCGTACTCGGTGGCGAGTTCATCGAGCACCGGGGCGATCATCTTGCAGGGTCCGCACCATTCGGCCCAGAAATCCACGAGCACCGGCGCCGTGGAGCTCAGGACTTCCTGGGGGAAATTTGCTTCAGTCAACGTGACAATATTCGCAGCAGCCATAAAACCCTCTTCGAAGAAATTTAGAAGTTATTGTGCGGTCCAGGCCAAAGCCCACGGCCCGTACATCAACGAAAGCAAACTCACGACCGCAGCCACGGCGACAACCGCTGCGACAATGGCCAGCGACATGTCGAACGTGCTGATGGTGCGGGCGGCGGCAGGACGCGGCGCGGGCGGCGGTGCCTGCGGTGCTTTCGCCGGAGCAGGCGCTTTCGCGACAGCGGTGCCAGCGCGCGGAGGTGCGGGCGGCGCGGACGCAGCCGGAGCGGCGGCGGCTGTGGGGGCCGCAGAAGCGGGCCGCGGAATCTGAACAGTCGCGGGTCCAGCCGTGGCCGGACGCGGTGCGGCACTAGGCGCGGGCGGCGGTGGACCGCCGGGAACAGCTCCAACCGGCGCACCTGCGCCCGGCCCGGGAGGCAGCGTCGGCAACTTGATCGTGGGCGCAGAGGTCGGCTTGGGCGGCAGCGCGATGCGAACGGTTTCCTTCTTGGGTTGGACCTTCGCCGCTTCAGCGGGTGTCGGCGGCACGCCACCCGATGGAGGCGGCGGAAATGGATTCGGATCGGCCATACGAGATTGTCGCGACAAGCTAGGGTTCGCGAAAATGAGTGTCAAACCGTTAATCCGAGAACGCCGTTCTCTTAATCGTATTCTTAATCCCCGGTATCCATCGGGAGAATATGATTACGATTAAGAAGCCTTTGCTTCTCTCGGCGCGCCTCGGCCTTGAAATCCCTTTACACCTCATCGCGCAGCTTTGAACAATCGTGCGTCGTGAACAGCGCCCCGATTCGAGTTGCCGCCGTGTTGCTCTGTCTCGCGCGTTTCCTGATGGCGGCTGACGACTTCACGCGCACCAATGCAGGCTTCACCGTGCGTGTGTGGGAAACAGATGATGGCCTTCCGCAAAGCTCCGTCCTTGCGCTCGCGCAGACTCCCGACGGTTACCTCTGGCTTGGCACGCTCAATGGACTGGTGCGTTTCGATGGATTGCGCTTCGACGTCTTTGATCCGGGCAACACTCCCGCGCTCGAAGATAGCCGCGTGGTGAAGTTGTCCGTGGCCTCCGATGGCGCATTATGGATCAAAACTGAGTCCGACGGGACTGTACGCCTGCACGGCGGCCAATTCTCGCGCGAGACAAATTCTCCTGTCGAACTGAAATCCGCGCCCGCTCCTTGGGACGTCGTGGCCACATTCTGGCGCTCGAACAGTCTCAACAGTATTTACGAAGAAATCCCGTGGGGCGGGCGCCGGGTGAAAACTGTCTGCGATGACGGGAACGGCAATCTTATCGTCGGCACAGATGGCGCGGGCGTGTTCTGGATTCATCGCGACGGAACCATTGTGGCTTTGAACTTGGATAATGGCTTATCGCAGGACTTTATTCGCTCCCTCCTCATGGACCGCGAAGCCACGCTGTGGATCGGCACGGATGGCGGAGGATTAAATCGAGTGACGCGCCAGGATTTCCGGGTGCTGCCGGAGACGCGCGGCTTGACCATTAACTCGTTGTCGGCGGACGAGTCTGGCGAACTGTGGATCGGGACGGGCGCGAACGGGTTGTTATCATGGAACAACGGAA
>DATHEW010000709.1:0-2271 GCA_035318425.1 Candidatus Acidiferrum sp.
CGGGCCACAAGACATTGCCATCCGAAGTCGCTGGCCGGGCCTTTCACTTTGCGTTCGAGGCCATACATCTTGCGGACGTGCTCAGGCTCTTTCGAGACGTCGAAGGCTTCTGGCGCGGCCTGTTGCATTTGAAACGCGGTCTCGAACGACTTGATGCGCGCCGCGAGAGCGGAGTCGTGGCGACGTTGTTTCAAATGGCCTTTGTTGAAAGCCTGCACAAGGCCGAGTTCCAACTCATCCGTTTCGTGCGATGCCGGTGATTTCAGATTCGCGATGGGATTCGCGCCCGGTATCACGCGCGTCCCCTGGTGATACGCCGGGAGGAAATCATTCGCGTAAACCTGCGTGCCGCCGTACGGCAATTGCGGCGCGATGACGATGAAAGACGGCAGGTTCTGGTTGAACGTGCCGAGGCCGTAGCTCACCCAAGAACCCATGCTTGGGCGGGCGAACGTGGCCGACCCGGTGTGAAATCCGAGCGTCGCTTCCGAGTGATCGAAGTGCGCGGACTTCATCGAGCGAATCAGACAAACCTCGTGCATCACGTCGCGCAGATGCGGAAACAACTCGGTCACGACCGTGCCGCATTTCGCGTTCGGCTTCGATTCCCACAAGCTGCCCATCAACTTGTCCTTGCCCGAGCCGTCACGGCCCTTGGCGCGCGACTTGGGATCGAACGTGTCGATGTGCGAGACTCCGCCCGTTGCATAAAGAAAAATCACGCGCTTCGCTTTCGGCGCGAAGTGCGGATCACGCGGCGCCAGCGGATCAAGCGCGGATGCGACGTCCCGTGCCAGCAACTCCGATAACACGCCCGGAAGCAGGATCGAGCTGCCGACGAGCGACCGGATCATGGCGCGCCGCGTTAGTAGTTGGCGAAATGGAGTCACGTTCTTATCCAGGCTGATCTTCATGTGAACTTCAATCCAAGTACAGGAACTCATTCATTCGAAACAGCACGCGCGCTACGCTCGTCCACTGCGCGAGCGTTGCCTCGTCTGATTTGCTATTCACCTTCACGACTCGCGGCTGCGCGAGGAATTGTTCCACGCGCTTACGCTCCTCGCGAGATGGCGGGCGGCCCAGAGCCATCTCGAACGCCCAATCAAGCCGCGCCCGATCATCCTGTTTCGTCTTCACGATTCGTTCGGCGAACTTGCCCGCTTGCTCATGCACGAACTCGTTGTTCATGAAATAGAGCGCTTGCAGCGGCGTGACCGATGAGTCGCGCGCAGACGTATTCGCATTGGGATCAGCGCCATCGAAGGTCTGGAGATACGGCAACGCCGTCAGCCGCTTGGACATCAGGTAAACGCTGCGATGCCTGCTCGTGTAAACGTCCTTGAAAGGATGATGCTGCGTGAACTCCCACTTGTTCTGCGGCGGGAACGGGTGCGCCTCGTTCATCGGCGTGAGGTCGAGCGTGCCGCTGACGAACATCAATGTGTCGCGCAACGATTCGGCGTCCAGTCGGAGGCGGTTCACGCGCCAGAGCAGCGTGTTGTCCGGGTCCGCCTCCAGCGCGGCTTCATTGTCATCGCTCGACATCTGGTAAGTGCGCGAGAGGAGAATCTCGCGGTGCAATTTCTTCAGTGACCAACCGCCGTCCATGAATCGTAGCGCCAAATGATCGAGCAACTCGGGATGGCTCGGCGGCAATCCTCGCGTGCCGAAATCGCTCGGCGTGCGTACGAGGCCCGCGCCGAAATGATAATGCCATACGCGATTCACAATGACGCGTGGCGTGAGCGGGTTCTTCGCATCAGCAATCCAGTTTGCGAGTTCGAGGCGGCCGCTTTGGTTCGTGGCGTTCAATCTCTGACCGCCAAGCAGGTCGAGAAACTTGCGTGGTGCCACGTCGCCTTTCCGATCTGGGTCGCCTTTGATTTGGATACGTGCATCGGCTGGTTTGCCGTCCTGCACTGCGTAAGCATCGGGCACCGCTGGCGTGCTCTTGGTGTGCTTCTCCAACGCTTCGGACGCGGTGCGCACTTTCTTTCGCACGTCTTCGATCTGGAGATAAAGCTCCTGGTTTTGTTCCGTCAGCGCGGCGCGCTCTGTCTCAGGCGCGCTCTTGATCTTCTTGTCCAGCTTCGCTTTTTCGTCTTCGAGCGACTTCCGCTTCGACGCCAGTTCGTCATGACGCTTCTGCAACTCGCGCTCTTTCTCGCGGAACGGTTGCAGGATGCGTTCGTGCTCTTCCTTCGAGACCAGCGGCACGAAATCTTTTTGAACCTTCAACAACTCAATGCCAGGAAACGCATACTTCGT
>DATHEW010000710.1:0-3347 GCA_035318425.1 Candidatus Acidiferrum sp.
CGCGTAAATGAGTCGATAAAATGGCGCGTGCCGTCCCCAACCGAGCCCCATTGCCACGAGGGCCATCACTGCCCAAAAAAGAATGAGCTTCCGCTCGGTGGATGTGAAAACCTGGCCGTTCTTTCGCAGCGCTTCGAATACAGCCCACAGCGCCACCAGAACGACGACGATGCCTGCGTATTCACCCGCGCCGGAAGAACGCCAGATGCCGGGTTGGGAAAGGATTGAAGCGACCTGACGCTGCACGTTCGGATCAGGATCGTTCAACCGCTTCTGTAGATCCCCCACGCTTGGGTTCTGTCCCACGCCGCCCCAATAGTTTCCTCCGTTGGGAGTGTCCATGCGATATCCGAACAACCCCGGAATGATGAGGCGCAGCGTTTCGATTTTCGGCAGACTCCACCGCGTATTTTCATCCCATTTCTGTGCTTTGGTTTCTGTGTCCTGCGCCGTCCCCGCCATTCCTTTCACCGCTGTGCGCATGAACACGCCGATAGTCGCGCTCGCCATGACGGCTGCGAACACGACCATGAGCGCGGCCTTGCTGACGGCCCACGCCGCCGCCTTGCCGCGCGAGGGATACGCGATCCATGTTCGCCACAGCGCATAGGCGCCCACGAACAAGCTCAGGATGGCGCCATTATCGCCGCCTTCCGTGATCGAGAGACCGACGGCCAGACCCGCGAGAATGGCAGTGAGTAGCGGTTGAACAGTGATTCCGGTTTCAATCGCGGCAAGCGCCAGAAACATGGCTGCGAGCGCGTACCCGCGTGAGGGCAAGCCCCAGCACGCATTTGAGAAGTAGTTGGAATTGAGAGCGGCCGCGATCGCCGCGAGAATCGCAGCACGGGAGTTGCAGCCGATCCGCCGAAAGAACAGCCACGCACACAATCCAATGACCAGCACCGAAAGCGGCGCGTAGAAATTAACGCGTCCCATGGGGCCAAGCGTGGAGAAGATCAGGCTCGTAAAATTAGGAACGTACGCGCCGTTGTACATTCCAAGCCAGTTCAAGTCACTCCACACACCGAACATGCCTTCAGGCATCGCGTAAGGCCGTGAAAACTGGATCCCGAGCGGCCCATCGTTACTAAAGAGTGCTTTCCCGGGCACAAAGCTCTCGTGGAACAGAAATGCCACGACGACGACAAGCAACACAAGCAGCAGGAACAGACCCCGTGGGCCGTTCGCGGGTTTGGGACTCATAGATTTTGCGGTGACAATACGTCTTTGGCCGGGCGTTCGCGCTCGTCGCAAACGTGTCCAGGTTGCGGCGAATTGTTCAAGGCGCCTGGCTCAATTGTCAACTCATGGCATTGCAAGCGAGGTTCGCACTCGTCGCTTGCAATCTGGAGATAACATTGGAAAAGTCTCGCGCTTGTCGCAGCCCAGTTCGTCGGCATTATGATCGTCAAAGCCCTTCAATCGATGGTGACCGGTGCTCACAAGCGCAGTTGTGAGCGCTGCAACGATTGGAGTGGAAAACGCGTTGCCGCAGCCCGTCCGCAAGCTCTGCTGGATGTCGGCACTGGTGACGGTTCATTCCTCTTTCACTATCTCGATTACAAGCCCCAATTGTTTTGCGGCGTAGAGGCTGCGCCGGAATTGAAGAAGAGGGCGGCGGAACGCGGGTTGCAGATGTCCTCCTTCGATCTCAACGGAGTCTGGCCGTACGAGACCAATACTTTCGATGTCGTACATTGCTCGCAGGTGATCGAACACTTACACAACACGCGGCTCTTCGGCGAAGAGATCCTCCGCGTGCTGAAGCCCGGCGGCTCGGCATTCATCACTTCGGAGAACTTGGCGAGCCTTCTGAACACCGGCGCGATGCTGTTCGGCTATACACCGTTCACGCTGATGCGCTGCTGCGGATGGTTTCTCGGGAACCCAATGGGACTTCATGCAGGAGAGCACGTTCCCGAAGGCGTGCCGATCACCGATCCCGCATTCGCCGGAGTGACTGGGCACGTGCGCGCGCTCACTGTGATTCAGGCGCAGGAACTTTTTGAAAAGATTGGCTTCGTGAACGTGAAAGTGTCGTCGATGGGTTTGATGCCATTGCCTGATTGGATGGGTATGAGACTGGAAGGGTTGATGTACCGGCGAGGGCATCTGCTCTTGCTGGAGGCGCAGAAGCCCCAAACGAAAGCGTGAGAAACGCTGCCTGAGCCTTCTATGCGGAAAAACAGATTAACCATCGCGCGCGTATCCGGAGTTTTGTGGAGACGCTTCGCTTCAGCCCAGGCGGTCTTGCCGGATGCAAATCCAGAGGATTTGCGGATCATGAGCGAGGTGCGCCCTTACACGATGACTTCGCCCGAGCGGCTTTTCGCGCTGGTGAATGCAGTCAGTTACGTCGTGGACAACAATATCGACGGCGACATCGTCGAGTGTGGTGTTTGGCGCGGCGGCAGCATGATGGCGGTGATCAAGCGTCTTCAGCAGATGAAGCGCGGCGACCGTGAGTTGTATTTGTATGACACGTTTGCCGGAATGACGGCTCCCACGGAAAAGGACACCACCAAATTCGGACCGAAGACTGCGGACGAGACGTTTCGGGAAATGCAGGTACAAAGCGGCGTGAACCGTTGGTGTCTCGCCACCCTCGAAGAGGTGACGCAGAATCTTTCCACAACGGGATACGACCAGAAGAAGATCCATTTCATCAAAGGGCCGGTCGATAAAACTTTGCCGCTACACATGCCGGGAGGAGACATCGCATTGCTGCGGTTGGACACCGATTTCTATGATTCTACGAAGCATGAGCTGGAGCACTTGTTTCCACGCCTGCGCTCGGGCGGCGTGTTGATCGTGGATGATTACGGTCACTGGGAAGGTCAGCGTGCGGCGGTTGATGAATACTTCAAAGCGCATGGCATTCGCATGCTGCTCAATCGCATTGATTACTCTGCCCGAATCGGTGTGAAGATGTAACGCCCAGCCACACCCCCAAGCCGTCGTTACTTGGCATTCGGCTGGCAACCTGTGGTTCGATTTTACAGGCGAAAGTTCTGGTATCCTGGCCTTCCTCAGTACATTTTAGCCGCCGAATCGCGGGCCCCGACAGGACCACTCAGAATCTATCGTTATGCATGCATCACAACAATCCTCCGCACTTCAGCCCGGTCGCGTTAGCTCTCGGCAATGGATCAGGCCAATACTCACAGTGGCGCTTTTCATCGCTGGAGTTGGCGGCACGCTTGCTGCAGATTTTGATTTGACCCGAGACTTCTCAACGAACACCAACCCGAATGGCGCGTGGAGCTACGGATGGAAGGAGACTCTCGGCAGTTCTTTGAATCTCTACACGCACAATCATACAAGTTATTCCGCCAACGGCGTTC
>DATHEW010000711.1:0-5790 GCA_035318425.1 Candidatus Acidiferrum sp.
ACCTTCTCGCGAACGTGCCGCCGGATGAGCGTCACCTTGTTGCGTCAGGAATCGTGGGTGCGTTCAAGGGAATCTGGCGGGACTCATGGGGACCGCGGCTTGAGTACATTCTCTACAATGCCGTGTCGGCTCTACTCGACTGCCGCAACGCAACGCTTCTCGGTGTGAACCGAATGCTCACCGACGAACAGTATCGCGAGAAAGTAATTCGGCAGATCAAAGACCCATTCATCAAGTCGTTCTGGGCAGACGAGTACTCCGGTTACGACGAGCGGTTCCGCCGGGAGGCCATCGCGCCGATTCAGAACAAGCTCGGGCAGTTTCTCCTGAACCCGGTGATTCGAAACATTCTCGGCCAAGTCCGAATGAAGACGAGCATTCCGTTTGTGATGAACCACGGGCGCCTGTTCATCGCGAATCTCGCGAAAGGACGCATCGGTCACGACAAAGCAAACCTGCTTGGATCGCTTCTCGTGACACAGTTTCAACTCGCGGCCATGGCGCGAACGACCGAGGCCGAAGAGCAACGCCGTGACTTTTTCCTCTTCATCGACGAGTTCCAAAACTTCACCACCGATGCCTTCACGTCAGTGCTCTCCGAGGCGCGCAAATACCGGCTCGATCTTACTCTGTCGCACCAATACATCGACCAACTTCCGCTCCCCATCCGGCAGGCAGTATTCGGAAACGTGGGAACCCTCATCGCGTTTCGTATCGGCTACTCGGATGCGGAAGTGATGGAAAAGGAATTTGGGAAAGCGGTAACAGCAAGTGTCCTCGCGGACCTCGATCGCTACGAAACGGTCGTGAAGCTGTTGGAGAACGGCGCCAACAAGGAGCCGTTCCGTGCCACGATGCTTCCGCCGATGGAGAACCGTGTCGGTCGAAAGGAGAAACTCATCGCGCGATCACGGGAGCGGTTTGGCATGATGCGGGCCGTTATTGAATCGAAGTTGGAGCGGTGGATGCATTCAACCGTTCAGCTTGTTCATGGAGAATCGCGGCGGTATTGAGGGTCTTACTTCTCCCAGTTCCAACAATACGCCTCGATGAAATACTTCACCAGCTCTTGGTATTGCTCCAGGTCCTTCTCCTTCATTTCGAGAAGTTCGGCCAGCTTGGCAGAAGCTCCGATCATCAGTTTCTTCATCTCCGCATCCGTGATGCGCGACAAGCCGGGTTGTTCCAGAAGCTCTGAATATTTGCCGGCATGCAGATCTTCGATATAGCCATTGCGAAAGGCGCAGCACGTCAGAGCATTGGCTTCTTCCCTGATTGTCCACGGGCGCTCCATAGGAAATTAGAGCATAGCAAAGATGATCCAAACTCACAACCGGTGCGCCGCGTTCTTGCCCAAAACGGCAAGACTGGTTGCCTCCTGTCGATGCTAGCTTCGCGTCATGCTGCGAGAATGCAGCCTTCACGCCTTTCCCGCTTCACCCGTTCAACAGCGGTCGCTCCGATCGAGCTTACCGACCGCGACCGCGAAATCATCCGCTTGGTTCACCGGCACCGCTTCCTTCGTTCAATGCACGTCATGGCCCTCATCAATGGTTCGCGGCAACAAATCTTGCGGCGGCTTCAGTTGCTCTACCATCACGGCTACCTAGAGCGCCCGCGCGCGCAACTCGAATACTTTCATCGCGGCGGTTCGAGCCGCATGGTGTATGGCCTCGGCACCAAAGGCGCCAGGCTCCTGAAAGACAAACCCGGCGCTTCAGTCGATCAACAGAACTGGAGCGAGAAGAACCGCACCGTGGGGCGCATGTACCTCCAGCACGCGCTCCTGGTTTCCGACGTGCTCGTCGCTATCGAACTTGCCTGCCGCGAGCGAGGAGACATGGAATATATTCCCCAGCGCGATCTCTTCCCCACTGGAATCCGCTGGCACGTCACCATCGACCGCGGTCGGAAGCTCGGCGTCGGTCCAGATGCCGCGTTCGCACTGGAGTGGAAGAAGGCGGACGGCGCGACGCAACGCGCCTACTTCTTTCTGGAAGCGGACCGCGGCACGATGCCGGTGACCCGAAGGAATCTCACCCAAACCTCCTTTCGCCGGAAGTTCCTCGCGTACGAAGCGACATGGGCGCAAGGCATTCACCGCACGCGTTTCGGCATGCTCCGGTTCCGGGTGCTCACCATGGGAACGAGCAAGAAGCGGTTGGACTTACTGCGCGAAGAATGCTCGATGCTCCAAAGTGGCAAGGGGCTGTTTCTCTTTCTCCACAAAGACGCACTCTCGAATCCCGAGTCTCTCTTCGATGCGGTGTGGTCATCGCCGCAAAGCGACGCGCGAGTTTCGCTCTTCTGATTCTCAGCAGCGACTTGCCGAAGACGGCAAGATTGGTGGCCTCCTCGGGTTCCGGCATCAGGCATAGGATGCGGAGCGGATTCAGTTCACTTCCGAACTGAACAGTCCTTCAAAACACACAGGAGAATCCACATGCATACTACATCACTGCCAACCGTGAGCCTGTATTTCAAGCAAGGCTCCAGCGACAAAGAATATCACGCGACCATCGAGCCTCGCGACGGTGGTTACGTCGTCAACTTCGCCTACGGCCGCCGGGGTACGACACTCCAGACCGGCACAAAGACGAACGCTCCCGTCGATCTTCCAACCGCGACAAATATTCTCACCAAGCTTGTCGCGGAAAAGAAGGCCAAGGGTTACACCGAAGGTGAAGCGGGCGTGCCTTACCAGCAGAGCGAGAAAGAAGACCGCGTCACCGACACACTGCCACAGTTGTTGAACCCAATCGATGAATCCGAACTGGAGAGATTGATCAGCGACGACCACTGGTGTGCCCAGGAAAAGTTCGATGGCAAACGCATCCTTCTGAAAAAGGCAAACGCCGCCATTCACGGCATCAACCGGAAAGGACTTCTTGTCGGACTGCCCTCACCGATTGTCGTGGCAGCTCATACGTTCGGGGGCGACTTCATTCTGGACGGCGAGAGCGTCGGCGAACATCTACACGTCTTCGACCTCCTCAGCCTGAACGAAGAAGACCTGCGCGCGCTGCCATTCCAGGCACGGGCGACGGCTCTTTTCGATCTACTCCATTCCCTTCCACAGAAACACCTTCAGAATGCCAGGACGGCATGGAGAGCTGATCAGAAGAGGCAGCTTTTAATCACGCTTCGCGGAGAGAACAAGGAAGGCATCGTGTTCAAGCACATCGACGCTCCTTACGTTCCCGGCCGCCCAAACAGTGGCGGAACACAATTGAAGCACAAGTTCTGCGCCACGCTCTCGGCCGTCGTTGGCGCCATTAACGCCAAGCGCAGCATCGAGGTTCAACTGTTCGACGGTAAACGCTGGGTAACTGCCGGCAATGTCACCATTCCGGCGAACCACAGCGTCCCGGCGCAAGGTCAGGTGGTGGAAGTCCGATACCTTTACGCCTTCAAGGAAAGCGGCTGTCTGTATCAGCCGGTATATCTCGGAGTGCGTTCTGATGTGCTTGCGACTGAGTGCGTCACCGCGCAACTCAAGTTCAAAAGCGACGGCGAGGAGCATGAATGAGCAGCCCGAGCTGTTCGGTCTTGTCTGGCAGACTCGCTCACCGCCATTCCGGCTTCGCGTCAACGACATCATTCGTATTGGCGGAAAACTTGGCCGCGTCATCCGCGTGAATGAATGTGCGGCGGTCATACTGGTAAACCGGCCGCTTCGAGTGTTCACCACGCGCTTTGACAAACGGGTTCGTCTTCAGCCCTCGCCTCTCACGTTCAGGATTTCAACCAACTCCGAAGTTGAAATCCTGAACCGCGGGAGCGGTGGCCGCACGCGACGCAAATCGTCCTGAAGCAGATATTTGATACATCGCCTCTCTCATTTCGAGGGAGGCGCTTTTTTTAACGGAAGTTCGTCGCTTTAACCCGAAATCCACAGCTTGCCGTTTCCGTTAAGATTGGGTGCCTACCGACCCCGCACCTCTCCGCGCTACGATGCCCCTCAGATTCAGTTCACTTCCGAACTGAACAGTTCCTCACAACCAAAGGAGTATCCCATGCCAAGAGCACTATTCGTTGACTTCAAGGCCGTGAAAGCGGCCGTGTCCATGGAGCAGATTCTTCAGCACTACGACCTGCTCGATCAATTCAAGAAGAGCGGCGACAGCCTCTCCGGTCCTTGCCCCATTCACAAAGGCGAGAACCCGACGCAGTTCCGCGTGAGCGTTGCTAAAAACGTCTGGCACTGCTTCAGCAAATGCCAGCGGGGCGGGAACGCTCTCGATTTCATTTCACTGATGGAAGACGTGAGCATTCACGCCGCAGCGGTGAAAGCGATCGAGTGGTTCAACCTCGATATGGACGCCGTTTCGGGAGACCGCGAACAGCAGCACGAGCCACCACCATCGAAAACAATCGATGAGCATGAGCGGCCAGCCTCAAAGGAGGAGCCACAAACGGAAGAAGAGATCGCGCCCAACAAGCCGCTCAAGTTCCGCTTGGACAAGCTTCAGCGGGAGCACCCGTATCTCATCGAACGCGGACTCACACTGGAAACGCTCATCGACTTCGGCGCCGGCTATTGTTCCAAAGGCATGATGGCCGGCCGCGTCGCCATTCCCATTCATACCGTGGACGGAGAGGTGGTCGCCTACGCTGGACGCTTCCCCGGCGAACCGCCGGAAGGCACGCCCAAATACAAACTGCCCCAGGGATTCAGAAAGAGCCTGGAGCTGTTCAACATTGACCGCGCCAAAAAGGAATCGCCCGACCAACCACTCGTTATTGTTGAAGGGTTCTTTGGATGCATGGCGCTTCATCAGCACGGCCACCGTAAGGTTGGCGCGCTCATGGGGAGCAGCATGTCTGCGGCCCAGGAGGAAATCATCAGGAGGCACACCAACCCGGACGGCCGAGTGATTGTGATGCTTGATGAAGATGAAGCCGGACAGGCGGGCCGTGATGACATCGCGGTGCGTCTGTCGAAGTTCTGCTTTGTTCGAGTTCACCAGTTCGAACGGCCGGACATGCAGCCTGAGCACCTCACTGCTGATGAACTTCCCTTCATCGTGGGAGGTGCAGCGTGAATGCAGCACCCGTCGCTAAACTTCGTCTGGGCAGAATCCTGACGACGCCGAACGCGTTGTCACAACTTACCCAGGACGAAATCCTCCACGGCATCGCGCGGCATCAGGCCGGCGATTGGGGCGACGTGTCCTTCGAGGACCGCAGCGCAAACGACCAGGCACTTCAAAACGGCACCCGCCTTCTCTCCGTGTATCACACGGCGAGACGAGTGACGTTTTGGATCATCACGGAGGCGGATCGCTCTGCGACGACCGTGCTGCTTCCCGAAGATTACTGAAGGAGGCACCATGGACGTTCACTGCACCACCTGCAACGAGCCGTGGGATGTATATCATCTCTGGCACGACGCCATCTTCGAGACTGCTCTCGAAACCGAGGAAGCCGAAGCGTGGCAACGCCTGCCGCGAACTGAGAAGCTGAACGACCACTACCGCGCACTGTTCAAAGCGGCGGGGTGGCAGTTTGGCACTTCCGTCATCAACGTCATCCGTTGTCCCTGCTGTCCCAAAGACGCCAAGCCCAACCTTGATCGGCTTGCCACGAAGCAAGCGCTTGAGGAATTGCTTGGCGACGATGAGGACGGCCTTGCGGCCACCTTCGAGGACTACCGGCTATGAGCACGCGGCAGTCGGAAGACTTCCGCGCAATCCTCGAAAGCATTTCCCATCGTCACGACACACGTCATGTCTTCGAAGCATTCACACGCCTCGCTGCCTGTGCGCTTGCCGCACAGACACGCGAGGC
>DATHEW010000712.1:0-6003 GCA_035318425.1 Candidatus Acidiferrum sp.
TCTTCTCGCAGGGAGATGGCCTCGCTATTGCCGCTGCGCTAGAGAACGAGAAGTATCCCATCGATGAACTGGTTTACGATCTCGCGAACCTCGACGCCGGCTTTCGTTTCGCGCAGGAGGAAAATCGCTGGGGCGGACGACTCGCGATGAACTGCCAACGCATTTACGGCATTCAGAGCATTCCCGGCTATCTCGAAAACGGTGTGCCGCCGCGCTACGGCTGGGGCGCGAGCGAAGTCGTGCAGGACATTCACAAAGATCCATCCAGCAAATCGAAATGGGTCCGCGAGGGCCTCGGACCCGGCGACATCGACCGCGTGATCATCGAGTGGCGTTCCATGCTGCGCCGCATCGCGCACTCACCGGAACTCGATTGGCCCCGTTGGACTGCGCTGCAACAACTCGCGAAGACCATCCTCAACGAAACCGAATCGCCCACGATGACCGAGTTGCCGCCGCTTGATTACCAGCAGACCAAACGCATCGAGCATCGACTGGTTTTTCGTCGTCACTGAAAAGTAGGGCGCGGTGTCTTCACCGCGCCGGGAACTTGCAAACGCATGGGGTTCATCTCGGCGCGCTGGGGACAGCGCTCCCTACCAAGGCTTCCCAGCTCTGAGGAACTCAGTAGGATCGTGGCGTGAAGCTCGCATTCTTATTTGCCGCCTTTGCCTGCGCATGCATCGCATCACCGTTGCGCACGAATCTGCTCGTGTTCAACAACTCCGTTAGCGAACAACGCCCGATCCGCACCACCAACGACTGGAACATCCGCCGCGCATCCATCCTGCACGCGATGCAGACGGTCATGGGTTCATTCCCGGATGAAACGAAACGCGTCGCTCTCGATGTGCGCGTGGAAGAGGAAACCGATTGCGGCCATTTCGTTCGTCGAAAAATTTCTTACGTGTCAGAGCCGGGCTCCCGAGTTCCCGCGTACTTGCTGATTCCCAAAGCAGCGCTGAATGGAACCAACAAAGCACGCGCCATCCTGACCCTTCACCAAACGCGCGCACTCGGGAACAAAGTCGTCGTGGGCCTCGGCGGTTCGGCAGATGACGAATACGGCGTGGAACTCGCGAAGCGCGGTTACGTGTGCCTCGCGCCGGCTTACCCATTGCTCGCCGACTACCAACCCGATTGGAGAAAGCTCGGTTACGCAAGTGGAACGATGAAAGCCATCTGGGACAACGTGCGCGGGCTCGATTTGCTCGAATCGTTGCCGTATACGAAGCGCGGCTCGTTCGCCGCCATTGGCCATTCGCTCGGCGGACACAACTCGATTTACACCGCTGCCTTCGACGAACGCATCAAGGTGATTGTGTCGAGCTGCGGCTTCGATTCGTATCGCGACTACAAGGACGGCAACATCACCGGATGGACAAGTGATCGTTACATGCCGCGGCTCAAGAATCATTCGCTCGATGCCCTGCCCTTCGACTTTCACGAAATCATCGGCGCGCTTGCGCCTCGCGCGGTCTTCGTCAACGCGCCGATCGGCGATACCAACTTCAAGTGGCGCAGCGTGGATGCCGTGGCGGCTTCGGCCCACACGATTTTTCAACTTTACGGCGCCACGAACAACCTGCGCATCGAACATCCGAACTGCGGTCATGAATTTCCGAAAGCGATGCGTGAGGCTGCCTACGCGGTCATCGACAAGGAACTCAAGTGACGGCACCGTCGCGGCCATGACTCGCTTGCACGTCTGGCTCGCGTTGCTGATGGTTTGCGCGATGGCAACGAAGGGCCGCGCTGAATCCACGAACAAGTTCCTGCTCGTCGTTCACGGCGGCGCGGGCGTATGGCGCAAGGAACTCACGCCGGAGAAGGAGCGCGCGGCTCGCGACGTGATGCGACACGCGCTGCTCGCAGGCCAATCGATCCTGAAAACCAACGGCGTCGCCCTCGATGCGGTCGAGGCGGCCATTCGCGTGATGGAGGATTCGCCGCTGTTCAACGCGGGCAAAGGCGCTGTGCTCACGAGCGAAGGCACGGCTGAGCTCGATGCTTCAATCATGAACGGCGTGACGTTGCAGTCCGGCGCGGTGGCCTCAGTGAAGCGCATCCGCAATCCCATCTCCGCCGCGCGGCTGGTCATGGAACAGTCACCACACGTGCTCATGGTCGGCGAAGGCGCGGAGACGTTCGCGAAATCACGCGACATGAAGCTGGTTTCGCCGCGCTATTTCATCACCAGCGAACGGCAGCAACAGCTCAAGCGCATCCAGGCAGAAGGGAAGGCGAACACGCAGCGCAGCGCAATCGAGCAGGAACACGACATGATCGGGACTGTCGGCGCGGTCGTGCTCGATCAGCGCGGCAATCTCGCAGCTGGCACTTCAACCGGCGGTATGGCGAACAAGAAGTTCGGCCGTGTCGGCGACTCGCCCATTATCGGCGCGGGCACGTACGCGAACAACAAGACGTGCGCCGTCTCTGCCACCGGGCACGGCGAATATTTTATCCGCGCTGTCGTGGCCCACGATGTTTCGGCATTGATGGAATACAAAAATCTTCCACTGCGCGCCGCGACCGATGAGGTGATCCGCAAAGTCGGTGCGCTCGGAGGCAAAGGCGGCGTCATTGCCATAGATCGAGAAGGCAATGTCGCGATGCCATTCAATACCGAAGGAATGTTTCGCGGCGAGCTGCGATCCAATGGCGAAATCAAAATCGCGGTGTATCCCGAATGAATCGCGCGCTGCTAATCATCGCTGTGGTGTTCGTGTGCATCACGGTGCGGGCGACCTCCACCCCTACCTATGCCAGCAAAGGCGTCGTTGTTTCTCAAAGTGAGATCGCTTCCGGGATCGGCGCTCAGGTTTTGCGCGATGGTGGAAACGCAATCGATGCTTCGGTCGCGACGGCCTTCGCGCTCGCAGTCACACATCCCACCGCGGGAAATATCGGTGGTGGCGGCTTCCTCGTGTACCGCAGCGCGGCCGGCGAAGCGATGACTTACGACTTTCGCGAAACCGCTCCGGCCAAAGCGCACGCCGAGATGTTCCTTCGCAACGGCAATTACGATCCTGCGTTGCATCACGAAGGTCACGTGTCGGTGGGAGTGCCGGGAACCGTCGCGGGACTGCATCTCGCGTGGCGCGATCACGGCAAGCTGCCATGGAAACGTCTGGTCGAGCCTGCGATCACATTGGCGCGCGATGGTTTCATTGTCTCCCACGGTCTTGCGCGTGATCTTGAACGTGCGTTGCCGCGGATGAAGAAATATCCAGCATCACTCGCGCAGTTCTCGAAGAAAGGTAAGCCATTTGCCGCCGGCGACCTGCTGAAGCAACGCGATCTCGCGCGCACGCTGACGCGTATTGCGAAGCAAGGCGCCGTTGGATTTTACGAAGGGGAAACTGCCGCGCTCATTGAAAAGGAGATGCTGGCGCACGACGGATTGATCACTCGCAACGATCTGAAAAATTATCGCGCGAAGAAGCGAACGCCCGTTCGCGGCAGCTATCGCGGATACGAAATCATTTCCATGCCGCCGCCCAGCTCCGGCGGCGTGGCACTGATCGAAATGTTGAACGTGCTGGAAGGATTCAACGTGCGGACGAACGGTTTCGGATCGGCTGTGACCATTCACTTGATGGCGGAAGCGATGCGCCGGGCTTTCGCTGATCGCGCACAGTTTCTTGGGGATCCAGATTTCACCACCATTCCCATCGAGCGGCTCACGTCGAAACAACACGCGGATGAATTGCGCAAAACGATTCGCCCCGATCGCGCTTCGAATTCATCCAGCACGAACTTCGCGTGGCCGCATGAGAGCGATCAGACCACGCACCTTTCCGTCGTGGACGAGGAGCGCGATGCCGTCGCGCTCACCTACACGCTCGAATACGTGCATGGCTCGGCCATCGTCGTCCCCGGCGCCGGCTTTCTCCTGAACAATGAGATGGGCGATTTCAACGCGAAACCTGGGCTCACCACAACGAACGGACTGATCGGCACCACTCCGAATCTCGCAGTGCAGGGCAAGCGCATGTTGTCGAGCATGAGTCCGACAATCGTGACACGTGACGGCAAGCTTTTCATGGTCACAGGCAGCCCAGGCGGGCGCACGATCATCAACACGGTGCTTCAAACGATCGTAAACGTGATCGACTTCGAGATGAACGCGCGGGAAGCGGTGGATGCGCCGCGGTTTCATCATCAATGGCTACCCGATGAAATTCGCTACGAACGCAACGGCTTCTCACCCAATACTCTCGCGATCCTTCGACAGCGCGGGCACCGCGTGTCGTCGATGGGTTCACAAGGTGTTGCGGAAGTGATTGTGCTCGATTCGAAACGCAACATGCTCGAAGCAGGTTGTGATCGGCGCGCGCCGGATGGCGCGGCCGTGGCGGAGTGAAAGGAACGTATGGCCTGGTTGCTGTTGATCATTGCGGGATTTCTCGAAATCACCTGGCTCGTCGCCATGAAGTTTTCGCACGGCTTCACCAAACTCTGGCCCACGGTATTCGTCTTCGTTATTGGGTCGGTGAGCTTTTACCTGCTGTCGCTCTCGCTAAAGACGATTCCGGTCGGAACGGCTTATGTGGTGTGGACGGGAATCGGTGCTGTCGGCGGGGCGCTTGTCGGCATGTTCTGGTTTAACGAGCCGCGCGATGCGTGGCGACTAGTGAGCATGGCGCTCGTCGTTGCGGGAATTCTGGGGCTGAAATTTACCGCGCGGGCTTAGCAGCGTTCGGAACCCTACTCACACGCGCCACTTCGATGAGATTCCAATCATCTTTTGTAACGACGATGAACATCTCCTCTTCACCCTCGGGCAATGCCATCTGCTGCGGGTACGGCATCGACAGAACCTCGCCATTCGTCAGGTGAATCTGAAACTGCCGGAACGGCGTGCGGTTCCGCATTTGTCGAATGCGAGGGAGTTTTATGCCCGTAATGACAATATCGAACTGGAACGGGCCCGCTCAACCGCTCAAACGTCGCGCGGCACCTTCAACACTCGCTTCGCATTCTCATGCAAAATCTTCCGCTCCACTTCCTTGCTCGGCGCGAGCTTGCGAATCATCGCGATGATTTGCGCTCCCTGGCATTTCGCGCCGTGTCCGACTTCGTCGTTACAATCGCTGCCGAAGAGCAGCTTGTTCTCGTGTCGCGCGAGGAATCCGCGCATGTGTCCTTCATCGCGCGTGAAGGCGTTCAGGCCAGAGCCGGCTGAGGTATCGCCAAACATGTTCGGGTAATCGCTGAGCAACCGATCCGTGATGCCTCCGGCCGTCACGCGCGTCTTCGGATAGAGGTCGGGTTGATTGTGATTCTTGTCGATGTTCGCCCACCACGTTTGCGCGTGGCCGATGAAGTTCACGCGCGGATATTTCTCCAGCACTTTATGGAAGCGATCGATGCCGGTGTTGTACTTCGCGTGCTGAAAATGCATCAGCACCGGCACGTCATATTCCTGCGCAAACTCCGCCACCTGCTTCAACCATACTGAGTCAGCGTCGATCTCGAATTTCTGTTCCCCGATGCCGATCGCCCCGCGCTTGAGAAAAGATTCCATGCGTTTCCGGGCATCTGCGACGTACGGAACGTCGTTGGAGAAATAGCTGAAGCGCTTCGGATACTTGCGCACGAGCTGATAGGCGTGCTCGTTCGGGCCCACCGCCGCTTCAAGGCCGAACCATCTTCCCGCCGGCAGCAGGACGCTGTGCGTCACGCCCATCACGCGTTGGTGCTGAATGAGGTGCTCGTCAGCCCGTCCGGTATAATCGGTATGCTGATGGATATCGATGATGGGCTCAATCGGCGCGGCGACGTGCGCGCAACCGGCCAGCGCAGTGGACGCGACCGCGCCCGTGGTGGTGGCGAGAAATTCGCGCCGCGAAAAACGATTACGGCTTTCCTCAATTTGTCTCATCATGCGCCGGTGAAGTTGGTTCTCATTCTCTCGGTCACCGTCATCGCGTGCAAGGTCTTCGGTGCGGAACTGCGCGTGACGGACAAAGATCTGCCGCGTTTGCCCGCGACGGA
>DATHEW010000713.1:0-4775 GCA_035318425.1 Candidatus Acidiferrum sp.
CGCGCTCACAGGTGTTACTACTCCCACCGTGAACGAGATCTCGCCCGCGCCTGAAATGGTCGAAGCTGATGATGCCATCAGCATTTTCGGCGCACGCGAGCACAACCTGAAAAACATCTCGCTCCAGATTCCGCGCGGCAAGTTTGTGGTCATCACCGGCGTGAGCGGCTCGGGCAAGAGCACGCTGGCATTTGATCTGTTGTTCGCGGAGGGACAGCGTCGCTTCCTCGATTCGATGAACACTTACGCGCGCCAGTTCGTGGAGCAGATGGCGCGTCCGGATGTGGACTTGATCGTTGGATTGCCGCCCACCGTCAGCATCGAGCAGCGCACGACGCGGGGTGGCGGCAAGAGCACGGTGGCGACCGTTACCGAGGTTTATCATTTCATCCGACTGCTCTTCGCGCGGCTTGGAACGCAATTCTGTCCGAAGTGCGAGATCGCAGTGGAGCCGCAAACGCGCGATCAGCTTGCGGCGCATCTCAAGTCTGAGTTGAAACGGCGCGGCGACCTGTTGCTGCTCGCGCCGATGGTGAAGAACCGAAAAGGATTTCACACCGATGTGGCCGATTGGGCGGCGAAGCACGGCTACGTGGAGATTCGCGCGGATGGAAAAATCCATCGCACGGACAAACCGTTTCGCCTCGATCGCTTCAAGGAACATGACGTCGAGATCGTGACGGGCGTGCTGGAAAAAAAATGCGCGAAGGCGCAGCAACTAATCGACGATACACTGCGGCTCGGCCACGGCACGCTGCTCGCGCTCGATAATCATCGGCACGTGAGCGTCCACTCGACGGAGCGAGCCTGTTCGAGCTGCGGACGTTCATTTCAGCCGCTTGATCCAAAAATCTTCAGCTACAACTCATCGCAAGGCTGGTGTCCGCAATGCCGCGGGTTTGGCGAGCTGTTTTATTTGCCCGATGTGGAACGCGGCGCGCGCGCGGATGCCATCGAAGAATCGTGGTTTGGCTGGCAGGAGGGGGAACGCGAAGAATGTCCCGGCTGTCACGGCGCGCGATTGAATGAGGTGGCGCGGGCGGTGCGACTCGCCGGTATTTCGAGCCGCAAGATTGACACTGCAAAGTTGCCAACCATCGACACGGTGGCGCAGATGTCGGTTGAGGCGGCGGCTGAATTCTTCAGAAAGCTGAAACTCGCTGGGCGTGACGCGCTGATCGCGCGCGACATCATTCCTGAAATTTCCGAGCGCCTGAAATTCCTGAACGAAGTCGGCCTGGGCTACCTGCAACTGGGGCGCAGCGTGACGACTCTCTCGGGCGGCGAGGCGCAGCGCATTCGCCTCGCGGCGCAGCTCGGCTCGAACTTGTGCGGCGTGCTCTACGTGCTGGACGAGCCGACGATCGGGTTGCACGCGCGCGACAACGTGCAACTTCTCGCGGCGCTCGAGCTTCTTCGCTCGCGCGGCAATTCACTCGTGGTGGTCGAGCATGACGAGGAAACAATGCGGCGCGCGGATTTCATCGTCGATCTTGGGCCGGGCGCTGGAGTGAACGGCGGTGAAGTCGTCGCGAGCGGCACGCTCGAAGAGTTGCTGCGGCACGAGGACTCGATCACGGGCAAGTGTTTGCGCGCGCACAAGAAGCATCCGACCCGCGGGGAGCGCAGGCCCGTCAGTGAGAAGGTCAGTAAGCCAGCGGGCTGGAAAGCAAGCGGCAGCCTTGCTGGCGCGGCCACTCGTTTCCTGACGCTCCGCGGCGCGAAGGTCCACAATCTCAAAGATCTCACGGTCGAGTTTCCGCTGAACCGTTTTGTGGTCGTCACCGGCGTGAGCGGCTCGGGGAAGAGCACCCTCGTCCGAGAATGTTTGCTGCCGGCGATTCAGTCGAAGCTAAAGAAGCCGAAGGCGAAGTTCACCGGCGCGCCATCCGGCGAAATCATTTCTGGCCACGAACAGATCGAGTCGGTTTACGAAGTGGATCAGTCGCCCATCGGACGCACGCCGCGGTCGACGCCTGCGACGTATGTCGGATTCTTCGATGACATTCGCGCACTGTTCGCGCAAACGCCCGAGGCGCGCATGCGCGGCTACGGGCCGGGACGTTTCTCGTTCAACTCGGCGCAAGGCCGTTGTCCCGAGTGCGAAGGCGCCGGGCAGATCAAGCTGGAGATGAATTTCCTGCCACCCGCGTTTGTCCGTTGTGAGACGTGCGGCGGATGCCGGTTCAATCGCGAGACGCTCGACGTGGAATACAAAGGAAAGAACATCGCGCAGGTGTTGGGATTCTCGGTTGAGGAAGGCATCGCGTTCTTCGAGAGCTTTCCGAAAATTCGCCGGCCCATCGAAGCGTTGCGCGACACCGGACTTGGTTATCTGAAGCTCGGACAAACGAGCCCGACCCTTTCAGGTGGTGAAGCGCAACGCGTAAAACTGGTGACGCATCTGCTCAGTGGATTCAAGCAGCCGACGCTCTTCGATCCGCAACAGAAGCACAACCTGTTCATCCTTGAAGAGCCGACCATCGGCCTGCACATGGCGGACGTGCAACGACTCGTGGATGTGATTCAACGACTTGTGGATGCCGGGCATTCCGTGGTCGTGATCGAGCACAATCTGGATCTGGTGGCAGAGGCGGATTGGGTGATCGATCTTGGGCCCGAAGCAGGTGACGCTGGCGGAAATATCGTAGTGCAAGGCACGCCCGAACAGATCGCGCGCACGCGTGGGTCGCACACGGGACGGTTTCTCGCGGACGTGCTTCGCTGAACTCCTTACTTTTTAATCACCAAGAGGCCCTGCCCGTCTTTCATCTTCCCGGTGGCGACGAGGATGATGTCGATGATGCTCCACACGCCGACTCCGCCGCACGTGAGCAGCTTGAGAATTCCCAGGCCGATCGACCCGAGGTAAAAGCGGTCCACGCCCAGGTTGCCGAGGAAAATGGAGAGCAACAATGTAATGAGCCAGTCTTTGTTGGAAATGGGTCCCGCAGGTTGAGCTTCGCCGTTACTCATATCGATCTCCCGTTTAGTTTTTCCGCGTGCGTAGTTTGGATGCGGATTGCGGCGCATCTTGGCGATGCGACCCTCGAAGTCAACGCGTGATTCTCCCCGGTGTTGCTCAATCGACCGTTTGCGTTAGACTCCGCCGCCGTTGAAATCCTTGCGCTCATTTCTCGCAGTGCTGTTGCTCAATGCCGCGTGGCTCGCGGTGGCGAGTTACTTCATCGCGCGTCACTACCAGCGTGAGGGCGGAGAGACGCGCGTCGAGTACATCACCAACTACGTCCAGGTAGTGAAGAGCGCCGCGACAACGATAGTGACGAACGCGGTCGCGCCGACGAATGACTTCCGCTGGACGCAGCTCGAATCGGAGGATTACCGCACTTACATTACACGCCTGCGCAGCATCGGCTGCCCGGAGCAGACCATCCGCGACATCATCATCGCCGACATCGACAAGCTGCTCGCCCCGCGCGTGCAGTCGGCGAGTCTCCAACCGCGCGACCTGAAATATTGGGAGCCCATCGAACAGCAATCATGGGATGGTGACGCGCAGCGCACCGCTCTGGCGAAGCAGCGCATGGTGGACTTCGAAAAGCGTGAAGTGATTCGCGAGTTGCTCGGCGTTGATCTCGTCGGTGAGCGGTTGAAGTCCCAGGGGCACGACGATTATTACGGCGCGCGCCTTCAATTTTTGCCGGAAGAGAAGCGCGCCCGCGTTCGGCTGGTGCTCGATCAGTTTTCGGATGAAGAACGCGCTCTCATGGAGCGCCAGATCGAGGAGGGTGACACCGCTGCTGGCGCTGAGTTGCAGAAAGTACAGCGGGAAAAGCAGGCGGCCATCGCGCAGATGCTCACACCGCAAGAGCGCGAGCAATACGACCTTTGGTTTTCTCCCACGGCCATGAACACGCGCGAGTCCGTTTACGGCATGAACGCGAGCGAGGAAGAGTTTTTGAAGCTCTACCAGCTTCGTCGCGAGTTTGACGCGAAGTCTGGTGCGAGCGCGCCAGCGGAGGCGGCGCAGGAGTTGAACTCACGCATCCAGCAGACGCTCGGGGTCGAGCGTTACGCCGAATACCTTCGCGCGCAGGATCCCGATTACCGGACGTTGTACGCCGCGACGACGCGATTTGGTTTGCCGCAGAAACTCGCCGTCGAGCTGCACGGGTTTAAGCAGGCGGCCAATGAGCAGCGAGCGCAGGTGGAAGCCGACGCGAACCTCACCACCTCGCAAAAGCAGGCGGCGCAACAGGCGATCGTTGATGAGACGGCACGCACCTTTCAGGAATCGCTCGGCGAGAAAGCTTTCAAGTATTTCGTGAAACGCGCCGGGCGCTGACGTGCTGAACGTGCTCCCGGCATCTTGCCGGGTGGAGGCTTGAAAAAGGAACAACGACCCACTTGCAGTGCGTCATCACGCGGCAAGATGCCGGGGCACGTCAATTCGCTCGCGGCAACTCGAACCAGAACGCGCTGCCTTTTCCCGGCTCGGATTCGACGCCCACGCTCCCGCCCATTCGTTCGATCGCTTTGTCCACGATCGCGAGACCAATGCCGGTGCCTGGATAAAGGTGATTCGTGTGCAATCGCTCGAAGACTCCGAAGATGCGTTCATGCTGCGCGGGATCGATGCCGATCCCATTGTCCTGAACCGTCACGCGCACCTTGCCATTGCGTTCGGAGGCGAAGACTTCGATGCGTGGTGCGGTGCCTTCGGGAACGAACTTCAACGCGTTCGTAATCAGGTTTGTGAAGACCTGTTGCAGCAACGTCACATTACCCATGACCTCGGGGAGCGCTTGAAGATT
>DATHEW010000714.1:0-4670 GCA_035318425.1 Candidatus Acidiferrum sp.
CAACCTTGTCGAAGGCGCGTTGCTCGTCGTGGTCGTGCTCTTCCTGCTGCTCGGAAATCTGCGTGGTGCGATTATCGTCGCCCTCGCGATTCCGCTTTCGATGTTGTTCGCGATCACGGGAATGGTGCAGCTCGGCATCCCGGGAAATCTGATGAGCCTCGGCGCCATCGACTTCGGCCTCATCATCGATGGCGCGGTGGTGATGGTGGAAAACATCGTGCGCCACATCGGCCGCCAGCAGCGTGTGCTCGGACGGGAACTTTCGCGTAGCGAACGCGTCAACACGGTGCTCGCGTCCGCAAAGGAAGTCGCCAATCCCATGTTCTTCGGTGTGCTGATCATCACGGTCGTTTACGTTCCGATCCTCGCGCTGCAAGGCATCGAAGGGAAAATGTTCAAGCCGATGGCGATTGTCGTAATGCTCGCGCTCGGCGGTGCGCTGGCGCTCGCACTGACGTTGATGCCAGCGCTTTGCTCGTTGCTGTTGCGCGGGAAAGTGCGCGAGGAAGACAACTGGCTGACGACGTTGTTCAAGCGCGTTTACACGCCCATCCTTCACTTCGGGCTGCGCTTCCGCTGGCTCGTCATGATGCCGATGGTTCTTCTTTTCGCGCTCTCAGTCTGGATGTTCACCCGTCTCGGCGGCGAACTGTTGCCGGAACTCGACGAAGGCGATTTCACCGCGTTCATGGTGCGTTCCACCAGCGCGGGCCTCGGCGTTTCCATCGACATGCAATGCCAGGCTGAGCGCGTGTTGCGCGAAAAGTTTCCCGAGATCACACACGTCTTCTCACGCATTGGCACCGATGAGATTGGCTCCGACCCCATGGGCGTGAACGTGAGCGACGCCTACATCATGCTGCGTCCGCGCAAGGATTGGCGAAAGGAACACGGAGAGCCGTTGACGAAAGAACAACTCGCCGACCTCATGCGACGCGAACTGACGGTGCGGATTCCCGGCCAGAGCTACCTCTTCTCTCAACCGATTCAGATGCGGTTCAACGAAATCCTCGAAGGCACGCGCGCTGATGTTTCCGTGAAAATTTACAGCGATCACTTCGAGGATTTGGAACTCATGGCCGGTCAGATTCGCGATGTGTTGGCAAAGGTGCCGGGCGCGGACGACGTTGAACTCGATGCAATCGGTCGCACCCCTGCTCTCCTCATCACGCCCGATCGCGCGGCCTTGCAGCGATTCAATCTTCACGCCGCGGATATCAATCGCGTGGTCGAAACGGCGCTTGGCGGCACCACAGTCGGGCGAATCATGGACGGCAATCGGCGCTATCCGATCGTGATCCGCTTGTCGGAGGAGAATCGCGCCGACATCGATGCCATACGGCGGCTGCCGGTGGGAACGGAATCGAGCGGCCTGCTGACGCTTGGGCAGGTTGTGAGGATCACGAACTCTCTCCAGGTCAGCGTCATTGCGCGGGAGAACGCACAACGTCGCGCGGGTGTTCTGGTGAACGTCGCTGGCCGCGATCTCGCCGGCTTCGTTGCGGATGCGCAAGCGCGGGTGAATGAAATCAAACTGCCGCCCGGCATGTTCATCGAGTTCGGAGGGCAGTACGAGAATTACATCGCGGCGAAGAAACGCCTGCTGATCGTGGTGCCGCTCGCGTTGGCCCTGATCTTCGTGCTGATCTACTTCAGTTTCGGTTCCTTGAGACAGGCGGTGCTCATTTTCGTGTGCGTTCCGCTCGCCGTCACCGGCGGTGTCTTTGCGCTGTGGCTCCGCGACATGCCGTTCACGATTTCGGCGGGCATCGGTTTCATCGCGCTCTTCGGCATCGCCGTTTTGAACGGCATTATGTTGATCAGCTACATCAATCAGTTGCGTCGCGAAGGCGTGGCGCTGCGCGAAGCGGTGGTCGAAGGAACGTTGACGCGACTTCGCCCCAAGCTGATGACCGCGCTGGTGGCATCGTTCGGTTTCGTGCCCATGGCGATCGCCACGGGCGCGGGTGCGGAAGTTCAACGGCCGCTGGCGACCGTGGTGATTGGCGGAATCATCAGCTCGACTTTTCTCACGCTGGTTTTGTTGCCGACGCTCTACGAGTGGATGGAGCGTCGCCATCGAACCGTCGGACTTATTCCTGTTCCGGCTCGAACCGAGCAAGAGAGGATACCGTTATGACAATGAAACTGATCTCAATCGCCGGAATTATTTGTGCCGGACTCGTCATGCTCCAGGCCGCCGACAAAATAGTGACCGGGCCCAAAGGCGGACGCATCCTCGAGAAGACCGCGCCGCAAGCGGAGTTTCTCGTCAGCAGCAATCGCAGCGTTTCGATTCACTTCTATGATGCCGCGGCGAAGGGAATCGCACCGACAACTCAGAACGTCACGCTGATCGTCGAAACGCCGGGCGCCCGGAACAAGGTGGAGTTCGATACGAAAGGCGATGCGCTGGTGAGCAAGACGGCACTCCCAGATGGCGATGGATACAACGTGGTGGTGCAGTTCAGACAATCGAGCGACGCCAAACCGCAGAACTACCGATTCCCATTGGATATGAGTAGTTGCGGGGGCTGCAAGCGCGCTGAGTACGCCTGCAGTTGTCATTAGCCTTGGCCCTCCGCTCAGTCGCGCAGCACGTGGCAATTATAGCCACCGGGATTCTTCACAAGATATTGCTGGTGATAATCTTCCGCGGGCCAAAATTTCGAAGCGCGGTTGATCTCGGTCACGATCGGACGCTTGAATTTGCCCGACGAATTCGCCTCCGCCTTCACCTTTTCAGCGGTGCGTTGCTGGGCATCGCTGTGAGCAAAGATGGCTGAGCGATACTGCGTGCCCATGTCGTTGTGCTGGCGGTTCAACGTTGTCGGGTCGTGCATGCGAAAGAAGTAACCAAGCAGTTCCTCGTAACTGAGCTTCGCGGGATCAAACACGATCTCGATCGCTTCGGCGTGGCCGGTGGCGCCAGTGCAGACTTCGCGGTAATTCGGATCGGCTTTGCTGCCGCCGGTGTAGCCAACGCGCGTTGAAATCACGCCGGGAATCTGCCGCAGGATTTCATCCATTCCCCAAAAACATCCGCCGGCCAGTGTGGCGGTTTCCGACTGCGCTTCGTGCTCTTCCATGGCGGGAAGTCTAGCACCACGACGCATGTTGCAAACCCGGTTTCTGCACTTGATTGGTAAACACGCGCCATTATTTGGGCTTTCCCGGATTTCCCGTTGACGCTCCGACCCTCGCCCTTAAACTTCGCGCTCCGGTGCCGGAATCGGCCCGTCTTAAAACTGAATATGCCTACGAAAATTGCCATTAATGGATTCGGCCGCATTGGCCGTCTCGTCTTCCGCGCCATCGCCGAACAGGGACTTCTCGGTAAAGAGTTCGACGTTGTCGCGGTCGGCGACATCGTCCCCGCGGACAACCTCGCCTACCTCCTCAAATACGATTCCACGCAGGGTCGTTTTCAGGGTGAAGTGAGTTCGAAGAAGTCCGCCGCCGACAAAGCTGAAGACGATGTTCTCGTCGTGAACGGGAAGGATATCCTTGTCGTCAGCGCGAAGTCGCCCGCGGAACTTCCGTGGAAGGCGCTGGGAGTGGACATCGTGATCGAATCCACCGGTCTGTTCACCGACGCCGAGAAGTGTAAGGGCCACATCACAGCCGGCGCGAAGAAGGTGGTCATTTCAGCGCCGGGCAAAGGCGAAGACATCACCATCGTCATGGGCGTGAACCACGAAAAATACGACCCCGCGAACCACCACATTATTTCGAACGCGAGTTGCACCACGAACTGCCTCGCACCGGTCGTGCATGTGTTGCTGAAGGAAGGTTTCGGCGTCGATGAAGGTTTGATGACGACGATCCACGCCTACACCGCCACGCAAAAAACCGTGGACGGCCCGAGCAAGAAGGATTGGAAAGGCGGCCGCAGCGCCGCGATCAACATCATTCCGTCAAGCACGGGCGCCGCGCGCGCCGTGGGCCTGGCGATTCCCGAAGTCAAAGGCAAGCTCACCGGCATGTCGTTCCGCGTGCCGACCCCGACGGTTTCCGTTGTCGATCTCACGGTGAAGACCGTCAAGGCAACGAGCTATGCCGAGATTTCCGCCGCGATGAAGAAAGCCAGTGAGACTTATCTCAAAGACATTCTCGAATACACGACGGACGAAGTGGTGAGCTCGGACTTTATTCACTCGAAGGCGTCCTCGATCTTCGACGCCGGCTCTGGCATCGAGTTGAACAGCAAATTCTTCAAGCTGGTGAGCTGGTACGACAACGAATGGGGTTACAGCAACCGAGTGGCTGACCTGCTCAAGTACATGCTCTCGAAGGGGCTGTAATTCGAAACAAACATTTCGAACGGCGGCATGGGGACATGCCGCCGTTGTCGTTTCAATAATCACACGTTTCGTACGTTGACTTCCCGTAGCTGCGGCGTAACGAACCCGTTGGGGAATTGTCACTTATAGTCTGTTGTGTGGCGCATTATGATGACCACTCAATTTGAAGAACAATCACCGTGGCAAAGACTGATGTCAGAAGGCGATTCGGGACTTCAGTGAGGCGATTGCGGAGTCGGCAGAGGATCTCACAAGAAGAACTGGCGGGGCGGGCGGGGCTGCATCGAACTTATGTGTCGGACATCGAACGCGGCGCGCGCAACGTTTCCCTGGAGAGCATCGACAAGCTTGCCCGTGCCCTCGACA
>DATHEW010000715.1:0-11632 GCA_035318425.1 Candidatus Acidiferrum sp.
GTCTCGTTCGCAATGAGAAGGTCAGGAGTTCGAGCCTCCTAGGCTCCACCAAAATTCGGCGCCGGTGTTCAAACGAGCACCGGCGCTTTAATTTTCATCAGTGCGTTTTCGGCGGCAAGTTCGCTTCGCGTTCTTTCAAGGGCGTGAAATTTCCAGCTTCGCAACACGACACGAATGTTTCTGTCACCGACTTCAACTCTTCCCATCGGGCCCGGATCGTTTTGGCCTCAGTGCGATTGATCTGGTTGTCCGCTGCCGCTGAAGCGATCACGGCCAGCAGGTCGGCGAACTCCTGCACGATCTCGTTCGTCGCCGGCATGAGGTAATCGGGATGCGCATTCGTCGTGCGCGGGTTCTTCACGAAAAAGCCGCCAGCGTTCTGGCAGATCCACTGCACGATGCGCGCATCATTCGAGCAATGCACCAGCGCCGCGACGCGATCGAGTGGATTGGCGGACGGCGCGCTGTCGGCCTGCGGCGGTTCGGCCCATTTGTAGATCAACGAGAGCGAAAGCCCGAGGTCGGTGGAGATTTGTTTGGGACTGCACTTGTCGAAAACCTGGCGCAGCAGTTCGTGCGATTGCATGGCGCGAGGTAAGCAGGAAGGTGACGGGCCGAAAAGCGCAGAGTGCGTGGACTCGACGATGCGGGGCGGTGTGCCTATCACTGCATCGAGAAGGAAACACGAATGCAACTCACGCTTGTCAGTCACTACGGCGCGAAGCCGGCGCGGTTCGCGGCGTTATTGTCGGAGTTGCAGTCGCAACTAGCTGCAACGCTTGGCGCGAACTTCACGCCATATCACCTCTATCAAATTCATGGAACGATCGTGGGCCTGGAAGGTGAAGGTGAACGAGCCGGCCTGCGAATTCGGAACGAAAACTTCCGGCGTCATCGCGATGTAGAGCGCTTTATGGACTTCCCACAGATTGTCGGTTTGGTCCGCGCTGTGAAGCCCTTCTGCATTCGAGTCGGCGGATTTCAGCACAGCGCGGATTACGACTTTACGAGCAACGGAGCCCATCCTTTCATCCGGTCGTTCTCGATCCAGGGCACGATCGCTGTTGCGATGGGCTGGCCTTGGGCGAACGGACGGTGCTCCGACGCTTTGTTCAAGTTGCGGAAATCGCTTGAAGGTTGCGGCGTGCTACACAAATGGCATCGGCGTGAGAGTGATCGCGACAACGACTTCTTCTTCGTGCTTGGTCGAGTCAGCCGCGAGCGGGTTACAGGCGATTGCCTGAAGGAAGCGGAAGAGATCCTGCGGCGTCAACTCGCGGCCCGCGAGCCGATCGAACTGGAAGTTAACTGCGACACTTTGCGCTGATTGCTTACGAAGATCCGCAGCTTCCGCTGGCCGCGTCGCGAGTGTGGCGTGTGAATGATTCGAGGCTGAGTGCCGAATCAATCGCGGCGATCTATTGAACGGAGTATTCACTTAACGCCGTAATTGATGCTCATCGCGCCGCCGACAAGGTTTACGATCTTCACTTCGTGACAGCCGAGTTCGCGCATTTTCTCCGCCACGCCGCGTTGGGCAGGATAGTGGAGAAGTGACTCAAAAATGTAAGCGTGCGTCGCTGAATCACCGCAGAAGAGTTTTCCGAACGTCGGCACGAGGCAACGCAAGTAAGCGAAGTAGATGGCGCGTAGGAGAGCATTGTCCGGCTTGCCGAATTCGAGCACGACGAGACGTCCGCCTGGCTTCGCAACGCGATGCATCTCGCGCAGCCCGCGTTCCCAACTCGGCAAGTTGCGCAGACCGTAGCCGACCGTTACCGTGTCGAAAGTGTTGTCGTCGAACGGGAGTTGCTGCGCGTCGCCGTGCTGGAATTGAGGATTGAGGATTGAGGATTGAGGATTTTGGCGTCGGCGAGCGACCGTCAACATCGCCTCGCTAAAATCAAATCCCGTCACTTCAGCGCCACGGCGCGCGAGCGCAAACGCGATGTCGCCGGTGCCACAACAAACATCCAGCGCACGATCACCAGCGTTCACATCCGCGAGACGCACCACGCGCCGTTTCCACAGGCGGTGCAGTCCGAAGCTCTGCAAGTCGTTGATGAGGTCGTAGCGTGGGGCCACTTGCGCGAAAAGATCGCTGACCTTCGCGCCACGCTGTTCGCCTTCGATGTAGAACTTGTTTCCCACAGCGGACATCAAGCATGCCTGGTGGTGAGCTGCTGTGCTGCGTCACGGATCATGTTCCGCAATTCATCTGGCGCGAGCGCCGTGGCGTGGCCTCCCCAGCTCAGAATCCAGCGCTGCACTTCCGCCAAGCTCGAGAGTTTCAATCGCAGCTCGGCGCCGCCGTCTTTCAGCTCGCGCAATTGCTGCGAGGGATGCCACCGCTTCTCGCGAATGAAATCCGCCGCGAATGGCGTGAACTGAATTGCTACGTCGAAGCTTTGCTCACCGGACACGACGCCGAAGCTGTCGTGCAGCCGACGTTCGAGCGAAAACTTCGCGGTGCGCGTGAACGTCTTCCCATTCTCCCGCAGGTTCGAAACGCGCGCCGGCACGAAAGTGCGGATGTCCTTGCGCGCATGATCGTACCCGAACAGAAACCATTCGCCGTTGATGTTCGCGAGATGATACGGGTCTACAACCCGCGGCTCGGTTTTCTGCTGCCCGGGTTTGCGATACTCAAATTCGATCTGGCGATGGCGCGCGGTGGCTTTCGCCAACGCGTCGAAGGCTTCCAGATTGAGAATCGGCTCCGCGCTGGTGCGGAACGAGATCGTCTGGTCCCACTCGGCGATGTTGAACGAAACCGTGTCCGGCAGTTGCTGCGCCAGCTTCTTGAACGCGCTGACGATCGGTTTCTCGAAGTTGGTGCCGCGGTATTGTTGCAACGCTTTTTCCGCCACGAGCAAGGCCACGAGTTCGCCTTCGGTGATTTGCAGAGACGGGAATGAACTGACTTCCCGCGTGTAATGAAATCCGCGACGGGCCGGGCTGTACTCGATCGGCAGCTCCATGCGGTCGCGCATGAACTCGACATCGCGCTGCGCGGTCTTGAGGGAAACTTCGAGGTCTCGCGCGATCGTAGTCGTGTTGGGATGGCTGCCCGACGCGATCTGCTGATGAATCTGCATCATCCGCTGGAGCGGCGGACGATGCTTTCCGAGAGTAACTGTTTTCGTGGCGCGCGACGGCACGAAGGGAGAGTGCCGCTAGGCGAGCTTCGTCAGCAACTCTTCGTTCGTCTTGTGCTTCTTCAACGCAGCGAGCAGCGTTTCCATCGCTTCGACCGGGTTCAAGTCCACCATCATGCGGCGGAGCTTGCGGATCGATTCGATGTTCTTCGCGGAATAGAGCTTCTCTTCCTTGCGCGTGCCGCTCTTCGGAATGTCGATCGAGGGGAACAGACGGCGATCCGACAACTTACGATCGAGAATGAGTTCCATGTTACCGGTGCCCTTGAACTCCTGGAAAATCAGTTCGTCCATGCGGCTGCCGGTGTCCACGAGCGCCGTGGCGAGAATCGTCAGCGAACCGCCGTTCTCGATCTTGCGGGCTGAGGCAAACATCTTGCGCGGAATTTCCAAAGCACGCGCATCCACACCGCCGGTCATCGTACGGCCGGAGCCGCCGTGAACCGAGTTGTACGAACGCGCCACACGAGTCAGCGAGTCGAGCAACACGAGAACGTCTTTGCCCGCTTCCACTTCGCGGCGGCAGCGCTCGATCATGAAACGCGAGAGGCGAACGTGGGTTTCGAGTTCCTGATCGTTCGAGGAAGCGACGACTTCGGCTTTCACCGAACGTTGAAAGTCCGTCACTTCTTCAGGGCGCTCGTCGATGAGCAACACCATGACGTGAACGTCAGGATGGTTGGTCGTCACCGCATTCGAGATCTGCTTGAGGATGGTCGTCTTGCCCGTCCGCGGCGGTGCAACAATCAGGCCGCGTGTCCCTTTGCCGATCGGGGTGACGAGATCGATGATACGTGTTTCCAACGAGTCGGCCGTGGTCTCCAACTGAAATTTTTCGATGGGATCGATCGTGGTGAGGTTCTCGAAGCGCAGCGCTTTCGTATAGTCGGCGAACGGCATGCCGTTGACCTTCTCGACGGTCTTGAGCTGCGGATTTGCCCCACGATGCGGCGGGTTCAGCGCGCCTTCCACCTGCGCGCCTTCACGCAGAAAGTTCTTCTTGATGGTATCCGGCGTGACAAAGATGTCGGTCGGCTTGGGCGAAAAATGGTGCTCGGAAGAGCGCAGAAAACCGAAGCCCTTCTCAGAAATTTCCAGAAAGCCCGAACCGATTTGGGGCGTTCCGTTGCCTTGCGCATTGTTGTCTTGTGTCTGCGCGGCGTTGCCCTGTGTGGCGTTGCTCATAAGATGTGTTGTGCTGCTGAAGTAAATTAACGAAACCGGAAATACCGTTTACGAAATCGTGAATCTTTGGAAAACCGTGCGCTCCCGAAAAAACCTTCCTTGCGCCCTCGGCCAGACCTTCAACGCGCGCAAATAAAGGCTAAAGAGAGGAGGGGCGCAACTACTTATTTGCAATTACTCATCCAGTGTGGACGCGCCTTCGCCCTTTCGCTTTCCGGGCTTATACGATGTCAAACGCGCGCCGCAGCATGGCGATACTCTGGGGCACAGCCGTCGATGGATCTTCTTTTCCTTCGAACTCCAGCGCCACGTAGCCGGTGTAACTCACCTCGGCCAAAATGCCGGCGATGCGTTTGTAATCGAGATCCAACGTATACCATTCGCCGCCGCCGTCATACGTCTTGGCCTGTACATAGATGACCTTGGACGCGATCTGCTTCAGCTTGTCGTACGGGTCTTCGAGAAAATTTCCTGTATCCATCAATGCGCCAAGCCACGGCGACTTGATGGCGTTTACGATGCGCAACAATCCTTCGGGCGTGCGGCTAAGGCCCCAATGATTTTCCACCGCCAGCGTCACCCCGCATTGTTCTGCCTTGGCCAAACATTTCTGGATGCTGTCGATGCACCATTGAAAGCCTTCATCTTCAGTGTGGCCAGGCAGCACCGGTTCGATGCCGCGCGCTTTCATGAGGTCATCAAAACTCTTGATCGTGTTCCATCGACCGGAGTTGAGGCGAATGCACGGGACGCCCAGCTCGTATGCGATCTCGATGCATTTGTGAGTGTGCGCGATCTGTTGTTCCAGAAACGTGCGATCGGGACTCACGAAGTTCTGGTGAATGGAAAGTCCCACCAACCCGGTGCCGCGATGAAGCGCGTGGCGTTTGAGCCGCCGCAAGTATGCCCGGTGCTCCGCGGTCAATGGGTCCTTCTCCGGCAGGTCCATCTGCCGGTGCAAAATATCCACGCCGTGCAGGCCGAGTTCGCTGGCGCTATCGATGACGGTCTCGATCGGCACCTTCGCCGTTTTGAAATGCCAATACGAATAACTGGCCACGGCGAGTTTCACTTTGGGCTTGGGAGCGGCGGCAGCAGCGCGACTGGTCGTGATCGGCAACGCTGTCGCGAACGCGGTGGCGGCGGATGTTTTCAGAAAAGCTCGGCGAGTGGTGTTCATGGCGAAGTTGGTTTTACCGGGAGGGATTAAGAATACGAATCGGATTAAGATCAAGACCCACGCGCCGCCGACCGACGCAGTTTCGTAATCGTAATCCTGCTTGTAATCTTAATCTCTCCCGAAGCTTTTCCCCTTGCCGCGCTGCTGTCATCCACGACAATCGCCGCCCAATTCGCGGGCCGCGCCCGCGTGCTGATCGATATGACGAAAATCCTGCTGATGGGTCTCGGGCGCTGGGGTGCCAATCATGTGCGAGTGCTGAAATCGTTGCCTGTGGAGTTGTTCGTCAGCGACATGAATCCAAAGACTTACGAAGTCGCGAAGAAGGCCGGGGTGCCGGAAGATCACTTCTCCACGAACTACAGAGACTTTTCCGCCAGCGTAGATGGAGTAGTGGTGGTGACCCCGGCGCAAACGCATTTTCCGTTGTGCCAGGAATTCCTCGAAGGCGGCAAAGATGTTTTCGTGGAGAAGCCCATCACGCTGATTTCCGCCGAAGCCAGGCAACTCTCCGAACTTGCCGCGGAGAAGAAACGTGTTCTTCAGGTCGGGCACATCTTTCGTTTTGACACAGCATCGACGTGGCTTCACGAAGCAATCCGTGCGGGCAAGTTCGGGCGGGTGCAGATGCTGCGAAGTAATTTCAGCGGGTTCAAACGGCCGCGAAATGACTCGGGCATCATGTTCGCCGACGGAATTCATTTCGTGGATTTGTACAACTACTTCCTCGGCGGCACTCCCCGGCGAGTCACCGCACACGTCCAGGATTTCATGGGACGTGGGATGGAAGACGCCTCATTGCTGTCGCTCGAGTACGAGACGCCGCAAGGCGTGGCATGGGGCATCATCGAGACGAATTATTTTCTGCCAGGCAAGTATCGCGAGTTGGTCGTCACTGGCAACCACCTGAGCGCGCTTTGCGACTTCAATGTGTCGCAATACAAAATTCGCACCTTCGCCAACAAGCACGTGACGCAGGGTCTTGATGTAAAAGCCGAAGAAGGCGTGATGCACCAGGTGGAGTGCGCGCCGGTAGAACCGTTGCTCGCTGAGTTGCGCGCGTTCACCGAGTCAATCGCTACGCGTGAGCCGGCGCTGGCCGACGGCTGGGCTGGCTATCAAGCGGTCCGCGTGCTCGAAGCCGCACAGCAGTCCATTCGCGAAGGCCGATCCGTGACCATGGCCGCGTAAATATTTGTTGGTCCACGTCGCGTTTTCGCAGTGCGGTCTATTACGGCACTACGGTTCCACACAGGACCGCTTCGATTCGCTTCTGCAATTCGCCGAAGATCGCATCCATGGACCGATGCCCGTCAACGATCGTGAAGCCGTAGCTCGATTGCAGGTGACGGAACCTGTCTTCCACGAGTGTCTGGTACTTGAGAAACGAGTCGAACATGTCGCGCGACAGGCCGAGGTCCATTCCGCTCTCCCAATAGTCCAGCGTCTTGTTCTTCTGAAACGTGCGCTGCACGAGTTCCTCTGGCGAGACGTTCAGGTAGAACACGGCGTCCGGCACGAGCGCCAGGCCGTACAAATTGCGCAGCCATTCTTCATCCATCCCGCGCACGAGATCGCGCGCCATCAGCGTGTAGATGTAACGATCCGCGAGAACGATGAATCCCGCACGGAGCGACGGCAGAATCAGGTTCTCCAACTGGTCCGCAAAGTCCGTGGCGTAAAATAAACTCAGTGTCGTGCGGCTGAGCACGTTACCATTCTGCGCGCGATCCAATTCCTCGCTCACCAGCGTCGAGTGTTTCAAGCCGACCTGCATCGTGGCGTGGCCCGCGCCTTCGAGCCATTCGCGGACACGTGTGATCTGAGTTGAGCGTCCCGAACCATCCGCTCCTTCGATGACGATGAGCTTGCCGCCGAGTTGCTCGAGATCGACGCCGGCAATGCCGTCGCCATAAAACCGCCGCTGCGTTCGCGGCGGTAGCACGATGATGTTTTCTTCCGGCCTCATGTGCGCGTGTCAGGAATTGCTATTGGCTAAACCGTCGCGAGCAAAACGGCTCAATTCGAGTCGCGCCGCCACGGTCTGACGCACAAACGTCTGTTGCGTCTCGATCGGCTGATTGGCGTCCACCGTGATGAAATTGAACTCGTCCGTCATGCTGAGATACCGCTTCAACATGCGGCCCTGAAAAATGCGAAAGCTTTCGTAACGATCACTCGAGAGCCGCAAATCCATTCCCGCCTCGAACCATTTCAATTCCGGCCGCCCGCTTAGAATTCGGCTCAATGAAACTTCGAGGTCGGCCTTGAAGAAAAAGGTGAGATCGGGCTGCGCCGCGAAGTTGTAAATTCCACGCACCCATCCCGGCGAACAGCCGCGCACGGTGTCGCGCACGAAAGCGGTGAAGATGTAGCGGTCGCACAGCACGATGTATCCGGCGCGCAACAACGGGAGCAATTGGCGCTCGTAACGATCCGCGAAGTCCGTGGCGTGAATGAGACTGAAAGTCGTGGGCGTGAGAAGCTGGCGGCTCTTGCCTTTGCTCGTCGCCGACTTCACGAGCTCGGATGAATTCCATTCGGAGAAGAAAACTTTCAATCCCTGGAGCTGAAGCCATTTCTCAAGCAGACGGATCTGCGTGGATTTGCCCGAGCCATCCAGGCCTTCGACCGCGATCAGGCGGCCGGGGAAGTTCATCTCCGCAAAAGTTTTTGTCACAGCAGCAGCAAACTAGAAGTTCAACGCGCGCAAACCAAATGGATTTTCATAACGTCCATCACGTCTTGCTGAACAACGTCTGGCTTTGTTCGCGCAAAAACTGCGGCACGTACCACGGCCCGAGAGCATTCTTGCCGGATGATCCTGAGCCTTTCCAACCGCCAAAACTTTGCACGCCCGGCCATGCGCCAGTCGTCGCGCCGCCGCGGCGATTGCAGTAAGTCGTTCCTGCTTCAATGCGCTCGAAGAACTCGCGCTGCTCATCCTCGATTTGCGTGAAGATGCCGGCGGTCAGCCCGAAACCGCTGGCGTTCGCCATTTGAATTCCGTCGTCGAGGCTCTTCACGGTGTTCACGGCAACGATTGGCGAAAAGAACTCTTCGTCGAACCACTTCGACTTCGGCGTGAGGTTTGCGAGAATCGTCGGTTCGACGAAATGACCTTCTCCCAAATCTTTCAGCCGCTTGCCGCCCGTGATCAGCTCGCCGTCCTTCTTTCCGAGTTTCACGCCGCGGTCGTATCTCTCGACGGCACTCTCGTTAATCAGCGGGCCGAGGAATGTTTCGCGTTGCGCCGGATCGCCTATCTTCAGCGCCCGCGTCTTCGCGACGAGCGCTTCCATGAATTGCTTCGCCGCGCTCTGATGCACATAGATCCGCGAGCATGCCGAGCATTTCTCGCCGCCCATGCCGAAGGCCGAGCGCATGATGCCTTCCGCCGCGTCGTCGATGTTCGCCGTCGGCATAACGATACATGCGTTCTTGCCGCCCATCTCGCAGATGCACGGGCGCGTGCGCTGTTGCTGGAAATCCCGCAGGACTTCCATTCCGGCTTCGCGGGAGCCGGTGAACACCATTCCGTCCAGATCCTGATTCGCGATCAGTTCCGGGCCCATGTCGCTGCCCGATCCCGTGATGTAATTGAAAACACCAACGGGAATTCCCGCGCGATGGAGCAACTCGTAAAGGCGCAAACCCGTGAACGGCGTGTCACTCGCCGGCTTGAAGACGACGGTGTTTCCCGCGATCAACGCCGCCGCCGCCATGCCCGTCGCCAGCGCCAGCGGAAAGTTGAACGGCGACACGACCGCGAACACGCCGTAAGGCTTCAGCACGGTCTTCGTCTTCTCGCCATTTCCGCCGCCCATCGACATCTCGTAGCCTTTGTACGTCTCGAGCTGCTGGCAGTAATAGAGGATCAGATCGGTCGCTTCGGACACTTCGGCGATGGCTTCAAAACGGTTTTTGCCGACTTCCAGCGTGAGCAACGCGGCGAGTTCAAACTGATGCTTCGTCATCAACTCAGCCGCCTTGCGCAAAAAATTCACGCGCGCTGGCCAGCCGAGTTCACGCCAGAAAGGCGAAGCAGTTTTCGCCGCCGCAATGGCTTTCTTCACATGCTCGCGTCCGCCGCTCTGAAATTTTCCCAGCATCGTCGTCGGATGAGCCGGATCGATGTCGCCGAAGGTATTCGCGGCCTTGACCGCTTTGCCCTGGATGAACATGGGGTGAGTCTCGCCGAGCTTCTTGCGTTCGTGGACCAGCGCCGCTTCGAAGGCGCGATGAAAATCTTCTCCGAGGTTGGCGAGCGAGGTGTAAGTGATTTTTTCCATTTGAACCCGCGAGCAAGATACGCCGCCTCGTTCGTTCCGGCAAAACGTTCGACGCAGAATTTTTGACCGTGAGAGTTTGCGGTGGCCCCCGACCGATCGCTCGGCCATCAATCGCCACGACTCCACGTCCCGGCGGGAGACAGTCCGATCGCCCGTTGCGACAGCTTGGATCAAATCGAATGTGACCTTGCGTGGGGCAGAAATGCTGCACACGAGTTCGCACTTCACCGCCTCTGGGAGGCTCGCGTAAACGAGGCTTAAGTGGGGCTTCAACTTGTAAGGCGTAGGCATCGCGCTCGCGAGCTTCAACTGTTCTGAGAGAGTCGCCAGTGTGGCGGCGGCTGCAAACTCGACGAACAGCGTCTTCGTGAATTCGTTCGAGAACGAAATGCCCACACTGTGAAGTGTGAGCGGTTTCAACTCACGCGCGATCCGCTTCACGATTTCGGCGGGCGCCTCGGCGTGTGTCAGTTCACTGCTGTAGATCGTGAGATGTGGTGTGAAGACTGGCGCAGCGAACTTCGCCGCGAGTTCGCGGATCACCCACGTGAAGTGCTCTCGGTGCGGGCTCGCCGGAATGAGCCAGTAGGAAACTCTCACGCGCGCTTACGCGCTTCCTTGCGGCGGACGTCATCGAAATGTTCTTCCGCCACCATGAAGCCCAGACAGTTCGCCGCGCCACAACTGCACGGGTGATCTTCGTAATCCTGCAGGTCGTAGCCGTAATTGAAACCGAGTTCTTCACCCGCCTTGATGTCGCGCAATGCGATCACCCAAATGCGTTCGTCCTCCATCCGCGCTTCGCAATTCGGCGTGCAACTGTGGTTGATGAACCGCGCCGGATTCCAATCGACCGCGCCATCGATGTCGAACTTGTCGGTGACAACGAAGACGAAGAAGTTTCCTTCCTGCCGCCGCCGCGACGATTCCTTCTTCGTGATGCGCTCGCCCACGTATTCAAGCACGCGCGCTTCGGCGTGAATATCGACGCGCGCAAACACTCCCATGCCGTGAATGCGAGAGGCGCGAACCTCGTAGAGCTGATGCACTGCCGCTGTTTCCATCGTAATCGTATTCGTCATCATTTTCTTAATCCTCAGCCAAACGCGATTAGGAATAAGATGACGAATACGATTACGAGTTTTTCCCCGGGCGCAAGTTCACGATTGTCGCGCCGCTCCCGCCGAACAGAGCCGACGCTTCGGTGAACGAAACCACTTCCGGTAATCGCGCGAGGATCGCTTCCACGCTGCGCTTCACATTGCCGATGCCCTTCCCGTGAATCACTCGCACCTGGAGAATGCCTCGCGCTCGGCACTCCGTGAGATATGCGGGCACCAGCTCGCCAAGCTCGCTCGGACGAAACGTGTGCAGATCAAGCACGCCGTCGATCGGCAGATCGAGCGGCGTGTCTTCTTGAGGGCCATTCTCATTCACAGGTGGCGATGATTGCCGGGTCGACTCAAAGCATCAATTCCACTTTGGTTGTATGCCCTTGAACGGGCGGTGCGTTGACACCTTTGCTCCTTTGCGTTTTTCTCGCCGCGCTTCGACGCGATGAACTCGGCTAATCGGAATCAACAATCGCCCATTCTTCCCGGCGCCACTATCGGCGTGCTCGGGAGCGGTCAGCTTGGCCGCATGTTCGCGATTGCCGCGCGCGAACTGGGCTATCGCATTCAGATTTATTCGCCGGACAATGACACACCCGCCGGCCACATCGCCGATCGCGAATGGACGGCTGCCTACGATGATTTGGAACAAGTGCGCGAGTTTGCGCGTGGCGTGGACGTGATGACGTTCGAGTTCGAGAACGT
>DATHEW010000716.1:0-2531 GCA_035318425.1 Candidatus Acidiferrum sp.
GTCGAGTTCCACTTCACGTTCCCGTTTGTGCCGCTTACGGTGAGATTGACTTGGTTCGCGGTCGCTTCATCCAGTGCCAGCGTGTAGCGGGTGGTGTTGGAAACGATGAGCGTTCCCGTTTTGGTTCCCGTGTAATTAATGAGGCGATACGTGCCGCCGAGCAGCGGCGACAACGGATCGACTGTCACGCGAGTGTTGTCGATGGTGAGATCGCCGGCGACATCGAACAGGTCATTCACGGTGCCGCCTGGCGTGGCGTCGTTGTTCAAATCGAAGACGAGATTTGCGTTGGTGAACACCAGGGCATCCGCTGAGGTGAAGGTTCCAACCGTGCCTATGCCGCCGGGCGAGAATGTGCCCCTCACCACGGTGACCGGCGCCTGAACGCCCCGGCCGCCACCGAGCACGATGTACATATTACCACCGCTGACGTACGCATCACCATCCGCCGTGGAACCTGGAACCGTCGCCGCGTAAGTCCAGGCATTACTCTTCACGACGGCATTGCTGGAGCCGGCTGCGTCGAAGATACCCCAGAGCGTGCGCATGTCAGCGAGGTTGTAATCCAGCGCAAGCGCCGTGGGCGCGGTATAAAGGGAACGAATCTTGGCCGGTGCCACTGCTTCACTGCCGAAAAGCCCGAGATCATCAAGCGTGGCTTGATCGTACTGATCCATCAGGCCCAGTTCCAAAATGGCTGTCGTCGTGATATTCGACCAACCGTTGGTGGCCGTCCAAGTCGTCGCCACGCCATTCAGAAAACCCATCGTGTTCGCGCCGGTCAGGTTTCCGTCCCAACGAAATGCGAAGTGATTCCATTGGCCGACGTTCATCGCGGTGGGATAGAGAGGGGGTTGATGGTTGCCCCGTTTGTACACCATTGTCGTTGTGTGATAGAATCCCCAACCGACATTAGCCCCCGTCAATGTGCTCTGGCCACCCGCCCCCATCCGCATGATGCCGGGAAAACTCCCGGAGGGATGCGGCGCGTCCATGCGATACCAGAAACTGACGGTCACGGGCCCATTGAGCGTGAGGTTCGTGTGGTACGGAATGATGACGCGTCGGCCCGCGCTGGTGACATTCGTGGTTTGCCAGGTGAATCCCACCGCGGTTCCAAGACGACCAGGCACCCAGGACGGATTCTGTGGCGCCGGTGCGAAGAACCCATTGTTCGTCACCACATTACCTGCCGTGTCGAAAACGTTGGTGCCGGTTGCTTCATCAAAATTCCAATACGCCACGAGCGCGCCGCGGCTCGTCTGACAGCACGCAAGCAGCAACAATGCAGCAATGCCTGCGCGATTAACAAAGAGTGAAAGATGCTTTTGAAAACACTCCAACAACAACACACGTGTACGCATAAAAAGACCTCTGGCGATTTGATTTGGGATTGCGTGGAGGCTGCTCTTTCCTCGCGAGCAGAGTCAAGGCGCTTCGTTATTTCACATAGAATTTCGTTCAATTCCTTCGTGCCGAAACGTTTGCGCCCGAAAACCCCGCGTTGAAAACGCGCGCGGCTTGGTTTAGGACGGCGGCATGAAAAGAGGTTTGTTCGTGATTGCATCGCTGATCGTCACACTTGCACTTCGGGCAGAAGTGAAATTTGAAACCATCGAATACAAAGCCGGCGGCACCACCTGCGAGGGAATGCTGGTTTACGACGACGCCATTTCCGCAAAGCGTCCGGGCGTGCTCATCGCGCATCAGTGGAAAGGCCTGACCGATTACGAGAAGAAGCGCGCCGAGATGCTGGTGAAGTTGGGTTACGTCACACTCTGCGCCGACGTTTACGGCAAAGGCGTGCGCGCCGACAATCCGAAGGATGCCAGCGCGCTCGCGGCCAAATACAAAGCCGACCGTCCTCTGCTCCGCGAGCGCATTAATGCGGCGCTCACCACGTTGCGCGCGAGTCCCCGCGTGAACACATCGCAGGTCGGCGCGATCGGCTACTGCTTCGGCGGCACCACCGTGCTCGAACTCGCGCGCAGCAGCGCGAAGATCAATGGCGTGGTCAGCTTTCACGGTGGCTTGGGCAGCCCGACTCCGGCGGACGCCAAAAATATCCAGAGCCGCGTGCTGGCGTTGCATGGCGCTGATGACCCGTTTGTCCCGCAAGCTGAAGTGGAAGGATTTCAAAAAGAAATGCGCGACGCGAAAGTCGATTGGCAGCTGGTCGCCTACGGCAATGCGGTTCACTCCTTCTCGGATTGGAATGCTGGAAGCGACAACTCAAAAGGTTCGGCCTACAACAAACTCGCCGATGAAAGGTCCTGGGAGGCAATGAAAACGTTCTTCGCCGAGATCCTGAAGTAACTCATTTACGCAGTCCGGCATTCCAAGCTTTGCCTTCACCACATCGGTAAAGTTCCAAGTGGTCTCGGGCGACAACTGAAGTCCTGCGCCGGTAATGCGTCGATCCGCGGCGCGGTCCGTTTCAGGAGACACCGCGGGTCAAATCTCGCGGCTACCGTCCGTTCATCAGCCGCGATGCAATGAAACACGCGCTACCAAAACGAAAAACCCGGAGC
>DATHEW010000717.1:0-3041 GCA_035318425.1 Candidatus Acidiferrum sp.
GCGGAAGGGCATTCTCACGGAGCAAGAGGCTGAAGACATCAAGGCCGATGTCTCCAAGGAGAACAAGCAGTACAACAAGTGGATCTTCAACAAGGACGGGATCGAGTACAAGTTGTACGGCGATGTGCGCGGGCGTTACGAGAGCAGCAGCTTTTGATGGCGAATCGGACGCGAAAATTTCTACTGTCAGGCAGCGGTCAGTCGCAGATGGTTGGTTCCACCGTTGCGCGAGCGCGTCGCTCACAAGCTCGCCCGTCGAGTTCGCAGCGTCGGTGCAAAGAAAACACGAAAGGGGAAACTCACAAATGCAGGTTAACCGTGCGCTGCAGCGTGAGCGTCGCGGTTGCAATCGTTGCGTCCCGTGCGCCGGGTTGCTGAGCTCACCTCTGAGGTGATCCCAAGAGTTTTTTTAGGATTTGTTCACGGTCGGTTTTGCATTTGCGATTCCGGCCAGCAATGCCGCCAGTGGGCTGCTGCTTTTCTTCAGGGCCGCTTCATAGGTTTCTTCCTTGTAGAGGGTGCGGGTCTGCCAGCATTTCCAGATGATGCGCTGCCATTTATAGGCCAGCGAGCGCACGGCGGCATGGTGGCCGCTGCCTTTCTGGCGCTGTTGCTGGTAATGCGCCGCCGCCCAGCGGCTGTGCCGCACGGATTCCCGGGCGTATTCGTGGAAGGTTTGTTTCATGAAGACCGGACAGCGGTAGCGCCGGTGGATATTGCAGGAGCGTCCGCTTTGCTTGGTCACGGGCGCAATGCCGCTGAAGGATTGCAGGCTGGCGGTATTCTCATAACGTTCGCGTTCTGATCCCATGCTGGCCAGGAGCCGCGGCGCCAGCACGGGCCCGGCGCCGGGCAGGTTCTGGAAGATGTCGCGGTCGGGGTGTTGCGCGAAGACTTGCGCCAGTCGCTGATCAAACTCGCTCACGGTGCGTTGCAGCTCCCCCAACTGGCGGCAGATGAGTTGCACGCGCAGGGTGTGGCTTTCAAACTCGTGTTGCCGTTGCTGGCAGATTGACCGCGCCGACGATTTCCCCCGCCCCCACCGCCTCCTCCTGCGTCGAAGGAGGGGCCACCCACTTTAAAATCCAGATCGCCAGCCGCGGCGTGCATGGAATCCCAAATCGGTTCCGCCTCCAGCCGTCGCAAGCGAAAATGCCAGAGCGTGGTGTTGGCGGGATCAGCCTTTTGGCTCGTCGCAAATTCACCACCCGCTTCCAATGACCGCCGGTAAGCATCGGACGTCACCATCAGTCGATGCATTTGCTTCATGCTGTAACCGCGATGCACAAAATCCGAGGACACCAATCCAGCAGGGTCGGATGCGATGGCTTGCCGCCGAAATCGCCAAAGTCGCTCACGCTCTTCAACAAGCCTTCACCGAAATGCCATTGCCACATGCGGTTCACCGCTACGCGTGCAAACAACGGATTCTCAGGCGCCGTCAGCCAATCGGCAAAAGCCTCGATTCGGCCGTCTCGAAAATCGAGTTCCGAAGTCGCAAAGGGCCAGCCGGGTTTCACTTCATGATTCTTTTCGGGCCGGAGCGGATCGCCACTCGTGAGGACGTAACTCTTCTCCTGTTCGCGCAGTCGATCCACTTCCACAGTATAAAACGCCGGCAAGGCCAGACCTCGGCGGGCGCCATCACCCGAACCTTCCTCGTTCAACTTGCGTTGCAGTTCCTGGTATTTCCTGCGCGCTTCCTCTGGCATCGCTTCGGTGAGCTTGTCGCCGTCGATGCGCAGAATTGGGAAATAATCGTCCGCGATCTTTTGCTCCTCTACCGTTCGTTGCTTTTCGGGTTTGCGAATGATGGCCTGCGCATCCGCGAGCATCATCAGCACGCGTTCTTCGTAGAGTTTCGCTTTGTAAGGCGCAGCGAAATCGTTGACCGCCTTTTCCAAAGGACCACGTTTCCTCTCCGCTTCCGCCACTGCCTTTCCGCTCGCAACCAGGTCTGCCGCCGTCGCCAGCGTGACCTTGCGTAGGACCAGCGGATCGAACAACCTTCATCTGGTAATATTTCATCTGTGAGATCGCGTCGTACATGTGGTCGTGACATTTCGCGCAACCGACCGTCATGCCCATGAACGCCGTCGAAACTGTGTCTACCGCGTTGATGGCCAGATCTTGCGGATTTTCGCCCGTGCCGCGTGCGAGCAAACCAAGCGCAAACTGATCGCCGGGCCGCGGTTCTTTGCGAAAGCGAAACCCAGTAGCTGACATCTGTGTGCGCTCGACGGCACGGCGTCCAGTCAGTTGAACTTGGACAAACTGATCGTAGGGCAGGTCATCGTGGAGTGCGTTGATAACCCAGTCCCGCCACAAATAGCTTCCCGGCGCGGCTGTCATTCGTTCGTCCGCGTCCGCGTACCGCAACACGTCCAGCCAATAGCGCGCGTAGCGAACCGCGTGCTGCTCACTCGCCAGAAGGCGATCGACAACCTTCTAGTAGGCGTCAGCTGAATCATCCGATAGAAAGTCTTCCTGCTCGGCGGGAGAGAGACGGCGGAATGCCGATCAAATCGAGATGCACCCGGCGAAGCAGTGTTGCCTTGTCCGCGGAGCCCACAGCCTTAAGGCCGCGACTTCGGAACTCAGCGTTGATGAAACGATCAACGGGGTTGAATTCAGGTCCGGCTGGTAACGCGGGGCGAGCGACAGGCTTCAACGACCACCACACATCGCTTGTCGCTTTATTCGTTTGAGTTTCGCCAAGCGCGATCGAAATCGAACCGAATAGACAAACCGTCCAACACAGTGCCTGGCTCGGAAGTATTCGGATCACAAGATTGCTTACCTTTCATTCCGCATTCGGTCGATGCCTGTCATCGTGTCACTTCGAGTTTTTTACCGCCCGCCGTTGGGCGAACCACTTGCATGATGACCACTGCACTGCGGCAACCCCACGACGCTCTCCGTTCTTCCGGCGTTGGCTGTGGCCAACGGCACCAGGAAAGATTGTCTGAGGCACGACGCGCCTGCCACGCGGCTTCGGCATTCTTCTGCAGCCACGGTTCAAAAGTCGTCTGTTCGTCTCG
>DATHEW010000718.1:0-10661 GCA_035318425.1 Candidatus Acidiferrum sp.
GACCATGGGCTTGCGTATGGTAATCAGTACGATCGACCCGCTCGGGCCAGCGGTGACTCAACCGCAGTTGACCATCACCAACAACGGCACACAAATCTCCGTGAGCTGGACGCCGCCGGGCGGCAGCTTGCTCGAGGCGACGTCTGTCACAGGACCGTTCACGACAAATGCGGCTGCCAGCAACCCACACGTCTTTACGCTGCCGGCGGGAAGCGGTCAGAGGTTCTTCCGCGTGGCGCAATAAAATCGGAGAACATCACAAGTGAAACCGGGCTTCGGCCCGGTTTTTCTTTTTTTGGAATCACTCAAACACCCACCGGCCCAGCAAAGACAAGTCGTCGATCAGAAATTCCATCCCCGCGGGGCCGTTGAATTCGATCGCGACCAGATCAAGGTCACCCAGCGGAAACTTCGGAAACTCGCTGAAATGAACTTCCACGCGACGCCAATTGGCGGTGAGCTTCGCCACGTTGGTTTGCGCCATCAGCACCTGGTTCGTGGTCAATGCTTCCGCCAACAATGAACAACGTGCCTCACCTGCTCCGCCGATGGTGCGCGCCCAGAACGCAAACCCACGCGCCTTGTTTTCTTCCGCGAACCACCCGCGCAACCGCGTCGTACCCACCGTGATCGAGTTTCTCGTTGCTGGAATGCGCACACTGAGCGCGGCCTTTCCATTTTTCGCCAGCGCGGATAAACGCACCCGTTCCCCGCCGCCGAGTATCCGCCAGCTCTCCGCGCCTTGCTCGAATCCATCGATGAACGTCCAGAAATATTTGGAGGGCTGCGAAAGCCCGAGCGCGCGTGGAAGCGCGCAGCGCATGGCCGAACGATTGGTCGTTTCGACGCCACGCCTCTCGATGAAATATACCAACGGCACGTCCACGCTGTTCACCGGCACCGTGGCTTTCCACGCCGTCCCAAATTGCCGCATCGCGAGGGAATGCCAGTCGCGCGCTGGCCAATGACCCGGCTCATCCGCGCTGAACACGACGTGCAGGTCGCTATTCGCCACGGCCGATGTTGGAGAATAAACGACTTGGAATTGCTCCGACACCGCCTCGGCGTGGAGAGACGCGAAGCGATTCGTTTCCGGCGCCGTGCTCGGCGAGGATCGCGGGAAGAGCGCGTCGCCTTCGAGCCAGCGATCCGGCGCATTCGACTGCGCGGCGAACACGCCCATCGGCAACAGAAGAAGAAGTCTTTGCCACACGCATTCCAACTATCGGAAAGCCCTTGCGCGCGTCAACGGGCGCCCAGTTAAATGAATGAACAGCGATGAGTATTTCCACCCGCACTGGAGACGACGGCACGACCGGCCTGATGTACAATCGCCGTGTCCCAAAAACTCATCCGCGCATCGAAGCCTGCGGCGCGGTCGATGAATTGAACGCGGCGCTCGGCATGGCGCGCTCTCTCGCGCGCGATCCGTGGCTCAATGGCGAGATCTTCACCACGCAGAAGGAACTCGTGCTGATCATGGGCGAACTGGCGACTGAGTTGCCGGACTTCGATCGTTACGTGAAAGACGGCTTCGACCTGTTCCAACCGCAAATGACGGCGCGGCTCGATGGCATCGTCAAGGACCTGGAGGCGCAAAAAATTTCCTTCCAGGGCTGGGCCACGCCCGGCGCCACGCCGCTCGCGGCCACGCTTGATCTCGCCCGCACCGCCTGCCGTCGCGCCGAACGCGGCGTGTGCGCACTGCGCGATGCGAACGGACTGCGCAACGACGACGCGATCATTTATCTCAACCGCCTTTCCGACGCGTTGTGGTTGCTCGCGCGTTGGGCGGAAACCCGCTCTGACACCACGTCGCGGCCGGACAAAGATTGAATTCTTCACGCGAGCGTCCCGTCAGCGCTCGCTCAACCATGCGCGTCGTCAGGCAAATAGTTTCCAAGGACTGCGATGCTTCTTGTGAACCAATCGGAAACACTTGTAATTACCGCGATTGAGCCAAATTTAAGCACCACTGATGAGCACGAACACATCCGATGCACCGATTGCCGATCACGATCTACAGGCCGTCCAGCATCTCAACGAATCGTCCGCGAAGATCAAGGCCGAGTTGAGCAAGGTCATCGTGGGCCAGGAAGAAGTCGTGGAGCAGGCGCTGATCGCGATCTTCACGCGGAGTCACGCGTTGCTCGTCGGCGTGCCCGGACTCGCGAAGACGCTGCTGGTGTCGAGCCTGTCGCAAACGCTGCACATGTCCTTCAAGCGCATCCAGTTCACGCCCGACCTGATGCCGAGCGACATCACGGGAACGGAAGTGATTTATCAGGACCCGCAGACCAACGTGCGAGAGTTCCGGTTCCTGAAGGGGCCGATCTTCGCGAACATGATTCTCGCCGACGAAATCAATCGCACGCCGCCGAAGACGCAGGCCGCGATGCTTGAAGCGATGCAGGAGCGTAAGGTGACTGTCGGCGGAAATGATTTCCCGCTGCCTGATCCGTTCTTCGTTCTCGCGACGCAGAACCCGATCGAACAGGAGGGCACGTATCCGCTTCCCGAAGCGCAACTCGACCGCTTCATGTTCATGATCTCGGTGGATTATCCGACGCAGGCGGAAGAGTTGCAGATCATGAAGATGGCCACGGGAGTGGGCATGGGAAAACCCAACCCGGTGCTTTCAACCGAAGACATCCTGAATCTTCAACAGATCGTCCGCCGCATGCCGGTCGCCGATCATGTTTATCATTACGCGGAACGCCTCGTTCGCTCCACGCGTCCGAAAACTTCCGAAGCGCTCGACTTCTGCAAGAAGTGGCTCTCGTGGGGCGCCGGACCGCGCGCTGGACTGAATCTAATTCTCGCCGCGAAAGCGCGTGCGATCCTCCGCGGCCAAACTTACGTGAGCTGCGACGATGTCGCCGCCGTCGCGCCGCCCGTGTTTCGCCATCGCATTGTTGCTAACTTCGCCGCGCAGAGCGAAGGAGTGACGAGCGACGACATCACGCGTCGGATTCTCGAAACCATTCCGAAGGACGAGAAACTGGCGGCGTGATTGGCGCGAAGCCCGTGGTAATCTGCAACTGTGATTGATCTGATTGAAAAAAATCGCGCCGCGATCACCGAACTGTGCCGCCAGTTTAAGGTGCAACGGCTCGCCGTTTTTGGCTCGGCTGCGAGCAGCCGGTTTGACCCGGCTCGCAGTGACGTCGATTTCCTCTACACATTGCAGTCGGTGCCGCCCGGCGAATACTCCAATAACTTTTTTGGCTTCGCGAACGCGTTGGAGTCGCTACTCGGACGGCGTGTCGATCTCGTCAGCGAAAAGTCGGTGCGAAATCCGTACTTCCGAGAATCCATCGAGGAATCACGCCAGCCGCTCTATGAAGCTTGAGAGCCGCAAGCTCCTGCTCGATGCGTTGGAGGCTTGCGATTCCATCGCGCAGCATCTGTCGGGAATTTCATTCAATGGCTACCGCGACAGCAGGTTGTTGAGGCGCGCTGTTGAACGCGAATTTGAAATCATCGGTGAAGCACTGAACAGATTGAGCAAAGCTGATCCCGTGGTTGCTGAACAGATCGTCGAATTACGGAGAGTCGTCGATTTTCGGAATCGCATCGTTCACGGATACGGCACGGTGGACGATGAAGCAGTTTGGGACATTGCTCAGGTTCACCTGGCGATTCTCTCGCAACAACTGCGCGCTTTGCTTGGTTCTGCGGAGCCGCCCATTTTCCTCACGTGATTTTATGGACCAGGCCCACGTCGATCAACTCCTCGATCCGCACACCATCTCGCGCGCGGAAGCGCTCGGGTTGCAGGCGCGCTACGTCGTCGAGGGTTACATGGCCGGTGAACACAAATCGCCGTATCGCGGCTTCGCGATCGAGTTCGCGCAACACCGTGAATACACGCATGGCGACGATACGCGCCATCTCGACTGGAAAGTTCTGGGCCGCACCGATCGCTACTACATCAAGCAGTACGAGCAGGAGACCAACTACGTCGCGAACATTCTTCTCGATGCCAGCGAGTCGATGAAATACGGCTCCGGCAAAATCACGAAGTTCGATTACGCGAAGCAGATCGCAGCGTGCCTCGCTTACCTGATCCTGCACCAGCGCGACGCCGCAGCGCTCGGCATCTTCGACCAGACGATGCGCGATTACACCCCCCGCAGTGACAGCCGCGCTACGATTCATCGGCTGATGGGCAAGCTCGCGGCGTTTCAGCCAACGCAACAAACGAACATCGCAACCGTGCTTCACGACGTGGCGAACCAGACGCGCCGCAAAGGCATCGTCATCGTCATCAGCGACTTCTTCGACGACGAGCAGAAGGTGCTCGAAGGAATTCAGCATCTGCGTTTCGGCGGCAACGAAGTCGTCTGCTTCCACGTGATGGACCCTTACGAGCTCGAGTTCCCGTTCAATGGCCTCGTCGAGTTCGAGGGCCTGGAGAACATTCCGAAAATTCTGACGCGTCCAGCGGAGTTGAGGAAAAGTTACCTGCGCGAAGTGGAAGCCTTTCGCAATCGCATCCGCGAAGGCTGCGAGAAAAACCAGTCCCACTACGTGCTCGTGAACACCGCGGAGCCGCTGCACGAAGTGCTGAGCGGGTATCTGGCGTTTCGGTTGAGGACGGCATGAGCACAATTGTTTCACACAAGAGGAAGCGTTACCCTGATGCCATGAAGACTCTGACGGTGAGTGAAGCGCAACCGCAGCTTAAGAAGTTGGTGGAGAAAGTTCACCGCGGTGGCCCCATTCTCCTCGTTCACAAGAACAAGCTCGGGAAGATCGAACGCTACGAACCACTCGATCCCGAATACGAGAGTGCTGAACTGGAGGCGATGTTGCTCGAAGGCGTGCGATCCAAGTTCGCGCCCTACGCGCGCGAAGAAATGCAGGCGACTCTCGACAAACTCCGCCGAGGCGAACGGAAGAAGTGACGCTCCAGCTACAGAGAGGTGAGGTCTTCCACCGCGACTTCGAACTCCAGACGCTCTGGTACTTGCAACGTGCTGGCGATGACATCGCACAGCGCTTTCTCGATCACCTCAACGAAACGCTCGATCAACTCACGATCCATCCTGCGATGGGACGCGTGCGGCGCTACAAGCAGCGTGAGTTAAAAGCTCTCCGCTCCTTTCGGGTGAAGCCGCCATTCAATCGACACCTGATTTTCTGCCGCTTTAGTTCAACGTTGTTCGCCGTGCGACTGATCGATGGCGCACGTGACTTGCCACGCAGGCTTGTCCAACCACCTGACGCAGACTGATGGGCTTCCTCAATCCACTCCTGCTCTTCGGTCTCGCTGCAGTGTCGGTGCCGATCATCATTCACCTGCTCAACCGGCGGAAATTCCAGAAGGTCGTGTGGGCAGCGATGCGCTTCATCCGCACGAGCGTGGAGAAAAACCAGCGACGGATGCGCGTGGAAGATTTGATCCTGCTCGTGCTGCGTTGCCTATTGCTCGCACTGCTGGCGATTGCGCTGGCACGGCCGGCGTTCAAGAACTCGGGCGCGGACTTCCTCGGCCAATCGAAAGTCACCGGCGTCATCATCCTCGATAACTCCGAGAGCATGGGCATGAGCGATGGCACGGCGACGCGTTTCGAGAAAGCCAAACGTGCTGCCGAACAGGCGCTCGAGACGATGCCGTCCGGTTCTTCCACCGCAATCCTGCTCGCGTCCGACATCGTGAACGGCGCCATTGCCGAGCCGACGTTTGATTTTAATCTCGCGCGCAAAGTCATTCGCGAAGCGCCGCTCACCGATCGCGCAACCGATCTCATGCCCGCCGTCCAACGTGCGCTCGACACGCTCAAGCAGCGCATCGGCATTCGGAAAGAGATTTATCTCGTCACCGACGGCCAGCTCGCCGGCTGGAAGCAGATCGGCGAAATCCAGAAGACCCTCGAAAATAATCGCCGCGAAGTGCGCGGCCACATCGTCTTCGTGAGCGAACACGAGGAGCGCAATCTCGCCGTGACGGAACTGCGCAATGCCAGCGGCCTCACGCCAGTAAAGCAGCCGATCCGCTTCGAAGTGCGCGTGACCAATTTTGGTCGTGAACCGGTGCGCGACGTCCGCGTGAGCCTCAGCGTGGACAACGAACCGCCGAGCGACGAATTCGTCATTGAGTCCCTCGCCCCTGGCGCGGCGAAGAGCGTGTCGCTGTTCGCGAAGCTGCGTAGCGAAGGGTTTCATTCCATCGCCGCACGCATCCCGGAAGATCGCTTGCCCGCGGACGACAAACGCACGCTCGCCGTCCGCGCGATCAAGGAAGTCCGCGTGCTGCTCGTCGATGGCGAACCCGGCGACGATCCGCGCGAGAGCGAAACTTTCTTCCTGCGCCATGCACTCACGCCGGTGCCGTCGAGCGAGATTCAGAATTACTTCGTCAAAGCTACGACCGTCACTACGCCTGAGCTTGCGAGCGCGCGGCTGGATGACTTCGACACTGTGGTGCTCGCGAATGTTCCCGATCTTTCTGACGCCGTGGCGAAGAACCTTCAGGAATATGTGCGCCGTGGCGGCGGACTCATCGTGTTCCCCGGTGCGCGCATCAACAGCGGCTTCTACAACGAACAGCTCGGCAAGAAATACGATTTACTGCCCGCGACCATCGGGCCGGCTCGCGGCAACGCGGAGCAGGACGCTGAATACTTCACGCTGCTCGATCGAGATCTTGAACACTCGATCGTTTCGATCTGGAACGATCCGAGCTCCGGCACGTTGTCCTCGATTCGTTTCTATCGCGCTTTCGATCTCGTCCCGGTGACTTACACGAAGCCCACGGGCAAAGCGGGCGAGAAGACGCCGCAAGCCGGCCCACCACAAACCGTGATCAAGTTTAGCCAGGGCACACCCGCAATCGTTGAGCGCACGTTCGGGCTCGGCCGCGTGGTGATGTTCGCGAGTACTGCGGACACGGCGTGGAATGATTTTGCCGTGCGCCCCGGGTTTGTTCCGCTCGTTCACCGCACGCTCGGCGCGATCGTGCAGCGGCAGGATGAGGGGTTGAACGTGCGTGTGGGCGAGAAATTCATTCGCCGGGTCGCAAACGAGTGGCTCGACAAGGATGCGCGCGTCTTCAAGCCGCGCACAACGGACGCGCTGCTCGACTTGCGCCACATCGAGATGGTGAATGGCTGGCCATCGCTGCAATACGACCAGACCGACCTGAGCGGCATCTATGACGTGGCGATCGGCGAGAACAAAATGGCGGTGCGTTTCGCCGCGCAACCTGATCCGACCGAGTCGTCGCTGGACGAACTTTCCTCCGAGCAAAAGAGATTGCTGAGCACTGTGGCTCGTGTGATCGATTGGGCACCGAACGCGTCGCTGAAGGACGCAGTCGAACGGTCTCGGAGCGGCGCCGAGTTCTGGCTGCCGATTGTGGTGATCGCGCTGTTCTTCGCGATGGCGGAGACGTTTTTGGGACAATGGTTCAGCCGATCCAAATGACGAATTCACGAATGACGAATGACGAAATAATGTCGAAGTCCGAAATTCCAACACGGGCTGCCGCAACTCGTTTCGTCATTCGTGCTTCATTCGACATTGGTCATTCGTTATTCGTCATTTCTCCATGACCCAATTCCTCCTGAAACTTCTCGGCACGCCCGCTGAAGACGCGCTGGCGGTCTCCAACGCGTCCTTCGCGTTTCGCGGCGGCGTGGGCTACCCGCTGGTGATTCTCGCGGCGGTTGTGCTCGGACTGTTCACGTGGTGGAGTTACATTAAGACGCCCGTCGCGGTGACGCGCGGGCGCAAGTGGACGCTCACGATTTTGCGCCTCGTATTCTTCGCGATGGTGCTCGGTCTGTTGATGCGGCCGATCCTCGCGCTCACTGTTGAAGGCAGCATTCGCCGCTCGCTCGTGTTTCTCGTGGACGACACGTCGAGCATGCAGATCCGTGATCCGCGCCTCGATAACAACGACCAGAAGCGCGCCGCGATCGCGAAGAACTTCATTGATCCCACCAAGGGCCTGAACCAGAACCTTGACCGCGCTCGCGCCAAGGAACTCGAACTCGTGCCGCGCATCGATCTGGTGAAGAGCGCGCTAAAGAACCCGAAGCTCGATCTCCTGCCGCGGCTCGACCGCGATTTCGATCTCGATCCTTACACGTTCGGCCAAGGCGTGGCGCAACTGGCGAAGCCGGCTGGCGCTGCGACGAATGAGAACGAGAAATCCACCGCGCGCCGTCTCGAAGATTTTACGTGGGTGGACAAACTCGCGCCGAGCAATCCGATCACGCCGATCGGTGATTCGTTGCGCGAGGTGATCAATCGCAAGCGCGGCCAACCGCTAGCGGGCGTCGTGCTCATCACTGACGGTGCGAACAACAGTGGCACTCAACCACGCGAGGTCGCGGCGTTGCTGCGCGAGGAGCGCGTGCCGCTCTACATCTACGGCGTCGGCATTACATCGCCGCGCGATATCATCGTTGGAAACATTTTCGCGCCGGACGTGAGCTTCGTGAAAGACGAAGTGCCGGTGACGGTGCGCGTGCGTTCGCAAGGGCTGAGTGGCCAGACCGCGCGCGTGAAGTTGCAACTCGGCGGGACGACGGTGGCGGAGAAAGAGATTTCATTCGGCGCAGATGGCGAACAGGTCGTGCCGCTGCGTTTTACGCCGCAGAACCAGGGCGAGTTCGAACTCACCGCATCCATTGATGCGCGTGACGACGAGACGGTGAAGGACAACAACTCGCGCTCGCAACAGCTCAAAATCATCGATGCGAAGATCAAGGTACTGCTCGTCGATCAGTCGCCGCGCTGGGAGTTTCGTTATCTCCAAGCGATGCTGATGCGTGATCGCCGCGTGGAATTGAAATGTTTTCTCGTCGAGCAGGACGCAGCCGTCGCGCGCGGCACGAACACACCATTCATCGAACGATTCCCGCAGAACAAAGAGGATCTCTACAAATACGATGTGGTGATGTTCGGTGACGTCGATCCGCGCAAGCTGCCGTCGAGCGCTACAGACAATCTGAGCGCGCTCGTGTCGCAGTTCGGCGGCTCGGTCGTTTTCATTGCGGGGCGGAAGTTCATGCCCAATGCGTATCGTCGCACGGTGGTTGAGCGGATGTTGCCGGTTGATCCCGACACCGGTGCTTTTGAAACGATGGCTGAAGTCGTGGCCGAAAAACCTGTTCGGCTCGAACTTACTTCCGCCGGTCGCGCGAACGCGATGATGCGCCTCTCGGATCGTGAGGAGGAGAGCGTTGCGTTGTGGAAACAATTGCCGCCGGTGTATTGGGTCGCGAAGGTCGCGCGCCCAAAACCGGCGGCGGAAGTGTTGCTCGTTGATCCTGATCCAGCGCGCGAAACGCGTTTTGGCAAGATGCCAGTCGTGGCGCTGCAGCAATACGGCATTGGCCAAACGCTTTACGTGGGTACGGACAACACATGGCGTTGGCGCAAGAACGTCGGCGATCTTTATTACACGACGCTGTGGGGCCAGATCGCGCAGCGCATGTCGATTCAGCGGCTGATGGGCGGCTCGAAGCGCACTCAACTCACGACTGACCGGCAAAACTACATGAGCGGCGAACGCGTGACGATCTACGCGCGGCTCTATACCCCGACTTACGAGCCGATGCAGGAGCAAAGTGTGAAAGGCGTTTACGGCGTGAAGAGCGGTGGCAAACAAACTGAAGTGGTCCTGCGCGCGATCCCCGAACAGCCCGGCTTGTTTCGCGGTGAGTTCGTCGCGCAATCGCCGGGGCAGTATCAGTTCTTCGTCACGGAAGATTTGAACACACCGCTCGACTTCAACGTGAGTGAACCGCGCTTCGAACTCGGCGAGACCGCGATGAACGAAGGGATGCTGCGCGAGATCGCGAACGTGACCGGCGGCGCATTTTTCCGCGAAGAGGATTTGTATAAGTTGCCCGAGACGATCTCGGCGAAGACGGAGCGCGTGCGTTCGCCGCTCGAAGTGGAGTTGTGGTCGTCACCACTGTATTTCCTGCTGATGCTGTTCGTGCTTTCGGGCGAGTGGGTTTTGAGGAAGTGGTCGCATTTGAAATGAGCGTGGCGAGGAAATTTTCGAGAGGTGCTGGCGAGATCACGTCTCGTTCCCCCTTGGGGAGAGGGAGAATCGTTCTCCGCTTTTCTTGGCGAATGACAGCCCATGAACTTCAGAAATCGTTCGCAACGACAAGAGACGGGAAACGTGACTCCCTCTCCCTGAGGGAGAGGGTTGGGGTGAGGGGGAAGAGCACGTCTGCAACACGATGACGTCATCACTTTCATGAGCATTCGCCCTTCAACAGAGTCTCCGATTCGGCCCAGCGCCGTGCTGCTTGCGAAACTCAGGGCCGTGCGGCACAAGCTCGTCAGCGTCGCAGCTGGCACGGGTGCGGCGATGGTGATCGGTGCCTTCGTCATTCTGATCGCTGTGTCGATGCTGCTGGATTGGTGGCTCGATTTCCCGATGTGGGTGCGCGTGGTGATGCTCGCGTGGGTGCTCGTCTCCGTCGGCTACATCGTTTGGAAGTTCATCCTCGCGCCGCTGCGCAATCAACCTGATGACGACAGCGTCGCACTCGCGGTGGAGCGGTACTTCCCGCATTTCCGCTCACGCCTGATTTCTTCGATTCAATTTCCGCGTCCACATGTGATTCCACCGGGCGCCGCAACATCGCTGGCGCGCATGACGATTTTGGAAACGGAAGAACTCGCCG
>DATHEW010000719.1:0-8379 GCA_035318425.1 Candidatus Acidiferrum sp.
TTGGCAACCCGAGCCTCGCCCAGCAGTACCTGCGCATCACGGAAATCATGTACAATCCCGGCCCGACGAACGCGGGCAGTCCGTACGCGCAACAGGAATACGAATTCATTGAGCTGAAGAACATTGGCCCGGTGGCGTTGAATCTTGTGGGCATCCACTTCACCAACGGAGTCGAGTTCGCGTTCGCCACGAACAGCGTCGTTACCAATCTCAACGCCGGCCAGACGATCGTCCTTGTGAAGAATGTGGCCGCATTCATTCAACGTCACGGCGGCGCCAACATCGGTGGCATCTTCACAGGCACGCTCGATAGCAACGGCGAGCGCGTCACGATCGTCGATGCGGTCAACGAAGAGATTCTCGACTTCACTTACAACAACTCCTGGTACCCGATCACGGATGGCCTCGGCTTCTCACTCGTGGTGGTAAATGAAAATGCATTTCCCGATGCGTGGGACACCAAAGCCAACTGGCGCGCCAGCGGAAATCTCCACGGCTCGCCTGGCGTCACCGATCCCGCTCCCGCCACGTTCCCGATTGTCCTCATCAGCGAAGTGCTGGCGAACAGCATTCTTCCCAGCGTTGATGCCATCGAATTGTGGAACACCAGCGCCGGCGTGGCGAACATCGGCGGCTGGTATTTGAGCGATGATTTCTTCACGCCCAAAAAATATCGGCTCACCAATGGCACCACCATCGCCGCCGGCAGCCGCCTGGTGTTGACGGAGGCGCAGTTCAATCCCACGCCGGGAACGCCGCCAAGCTTTGCCTTCAGTTCCGCCGGTGATGAGGCGTTTCTCTTCGCCGCCGATGCCGCCGGCAACCTGCTCGGCTATTACCACGGCTTCGACTTCAACGCGTCGCAGGAGAATGTCTCGTTCGGCCGCTATATCCCGAGCACGGGGGAGGAACACTTCGTCGCGCAAGCCGCCAACACGCTCGGCACTCCGAACTCGGCTCCGCGCGTCGGGCCCGTGGTCATTTCGGAAATCATGTATCATCCGCCTGATCTCAACGGCGCTGACGACGACGCGAATGAGTTCATCGAACTGTTCAACATCACGGCGAACACGGTGTCGCTGTTCGACGTGAGTTTCCCGACGAATTCGTGGAAATTGAAAGACGCGGTGGATTTCAGCTTCGCAACGAACACCACGCTGCCGGCGGGCGGTTATTTGCTGGTAGTGAGTTTCGATCCGCAAACGAATGCCACGGCGCTCGCCACGTTCCGCGCCAAATATGGCGTCAATCCGAGCGTGCCCGTGGTCGGTCCTTATCAAGGCCAACTCGACAACTCGGCGGCCAACGTCGAGCTCGCCGCGCCCTTGGCGCCGAGCACCAATGGGGTGGTTTACTTCATGGTGGACAAGGTGGACTACAACGATGTTGATCCCGCCGACGCCTGCTCGAACTGCGTCGCCTGGACTTCGGCTCCCGATGGATTTGGACCGTCGCTCCATCGGATCGTGACGACAGATTACGGCAACGATCCCACGAATTGGGTCGGGGCGCTTCCCAGCCCTGGCGGTGCGTTTGGCGGCGGCACGCCTCCGGCCATCACTCAACATCCGCTGAGCCTTGTGCTCGTTCAGGGCCAGAATACGAACCTCAGCGTCATCGCGACGGGCGGTGGCCTGCATTATCAGTGGAGCTTCCTCGGGACCAACGTTGCGGGCGCCACGAATTCACTCTTCCCGTTGAACAATGTCAGCAGCGCGATCAATGGCTACTACGGTGTCGTTGTGTTCAACGGCGGGGGTTCGGTCAGCAGCACCAATGCGCTCGTGATGGTGCGTTCGTTGCCTTCGATCCTGTTGCAGCCGACCTCGCAAACCAACGTGGCGGGATCGAACAGCGTCTTCTCGGTATTCGCGAGCGGCACCGGGACGATCACTTACCAGTGGCGCAAAAACGGCACGAACATCGTAAACGCGACCACGACGAGCCTGGCGATTCCGAACGCGCAACTCTTCGCCGATGCGGCACTCTACGACGTGGTGGTCACGGATGAAGTGGGCTCGGTGGTGAGCCAGCCTGCGTATCTGGTTGTCCGGGTGACGCCGTTTCTGGTCACGCCGGGCGGGCCGTACTTCACGGTGCAAGGCGGCACGGTCATCTTCACTGTCAACGCAGGTCCGGTGCATCCGTTGCTGCCGCTGGTGTACCGCTGGCTGCCCAACCCGGCCGCCATGGGCAGTATCACGAACAATACCAGCACGTACTATCCAAACAACTATCTCATCATGACCAACTGTCAGATCAATGGGGGTGTCGCCCGCGTGGTGATACAGAACCCGCTGGGCGCGCTGAACGTCACGGCGACGAACGCTGGCGCGTCATGGCTGGTCATCTTGCCGGATTTCGATCATGACGGCGTCGCCGATAGTTGGGAAACACTCTACGGGATGAACACGAACAATGCCGCCGACGCTTTGCTTGATACAGACGGCGACGGCATGAAGAACCGGGACGAATATCTCGCGGGCACCAATCCGACCAATGCGCTGAGCCTGCTCCAGATCGTGCTCACGCCCACGAACAGTTCCGTCCTTCAGTTCCAGGCCGAGTCGAATATCAGCTACTCGATCCAGATTCGAACCAACCTGAACACAGGCTGGCAAAGCCTGAGCAACATCACTGCGTCGAACAGCGTGCGGGCGGTCCGCTTCGACGATTCGCAGACCAACAGCGAACGGTTCTTCCGCGTCGTGACGCCGCGGATCCCGTAGCTGAAAATGTTCGGAGTGAGAGCAGTCGGTGCAAGCCGGCTGCTTTCTTTTTTGGCGCATCTCGAAACTCTTCTTGAAGCACCACGAGCGCAGGTAGGGCGTGCTGTCCTCAGCGCGCCGCGCCACGCGAAGATAGAACGCGAACGAATTGCTGACGCCTCACCCCGGCGCGCTGAGGATAGCACGCCCACTCATCCCCAGACAGTTCAGGGGTTCATGGCGCGAGGTGGTGTTTCGGGGAATTCTCTCCCCGAGGGAGAAGACCGGAGTGAGGGGGAACGGGACGCCATTTCCACCGGTCGTTAAAATTTGATACGTCTCTCTTGCCCCAGGGAACTTTCACTTCCGTTTCCTGTCACGTTCCGCTAGAAGCCGCGCACCGACTTATGAAATCGACCCAACTGCTTTCGCTGTTGCTCGCTGCCTTCGCACTCTTTCCGACTGCATGCACGACGAGCAAATCTGAAATTCACACGGCAGCGCCTCGTTTGCTCCCGCCAAAACCATCAGATCCCTACTTCGCGAAGTTCGAACCGAGGCCTGCGCCACAGCCCGCCGGCCTCTTGCTGAAGAAAGGCGATCGTCTCGCCATCTGCGGCGACTCCATTACCGAACAGAAAATGTATTCACGCCTCATGGAAACGTACCTGACCGTGTGCGTGCCGGAGTTGGATGTCACCGTGCGGCAATACGGCTGGGGCGGAGAAACGGCTCCCGGTTTCCTGCGCCGCATGACGAACGATTGCCTGCGTTTCGAGCCGACCATTGCGACGACCTGCTATGGCATGAACGATCACCGCTATCGGCCTTACGAACCGGCGATTGGCGCGACCTACAGCAACGCGTCCGTCGCCATCGTGCGTTCATTCAATCAAGCCGGCACACGCGTCATCGTCGGCTCTCCGGGCTGCGTGGGAGTGAAAGGCGTTGATCCCAAGACCGGCCAGCGTCCAAAAGATTGGGATGAAGCAGGAGTCGAGGCCAAGAACATCAACCTCTGCACGCTGCGCAACATCGACATCGAAATTGCCGGCCAGGAACACGGCGGTTTCGCCGACGTTTTCTGGCCCATGCTCAACGCGGGTTTCGACGCCCGCCAGAAACATGGCTTGAACCTCGCCATCGCCGGCACCGACGGCGTTCATCCGGGATGGGCCGGCCAGGCGGTGATGGCTTACGCGTTCCTCCGCGCGATGGGGCTCGATGGCGAACTCGGTGTCTTCAAGGTTGACTTGAAGTCCGGCAAAGCCACGGCATCGCGCGGCCACGAAATTATTTCCTCCTCCGGCGACGCCGTCGAAATCAAGAGCTCCCGCTATCCGTTCTGCGCCACGAACAATCCGAGCAGCGACGACAGCATTCGTTCGGCGATGAAGCTCGTGCCGTTCAATCACGATTTGAATCGCATGCTCCTCGTCGCACGCAACGCGTCGGCGAAGAGCTACAAGGTGACGTGGGGCAGAAACTCGAAAATCTATTCCGCCGAGGAACTGCAACGCGGTGTGAACCTCGCGGGTGATTTCGCCGAGAATCCATTTTCCGAATCGTTCAAGAAAGTCGATGCCGCCATCGCAGCCAAGCAATCGTACGAGACCCGCCAGATCAAAAAGATCTTCCACGATCTCGTCAGCGGCCGGGTGAAACCTGAAGACGTGGCCAAAGATTCGGAGCTTCAACGTCTCTCCGAACTTCGCGGTGCAGACGGCAAGCTCGACAGCGACAAGGTTGCCGCCGAAACCGAGCGCACCCGCGCTCCTCTCGTCGCGGCCGTGAAGGACGCGTTCGTGCCCGTGACGCACACGATCAGGATCGAAGCGCAATAGACTGCGCGGTTCCGCGGGCGCGAGAACATGTCCCCTCCTCGTCTGAAAATGTCCGCGGTGCAAAAGGCGTTCGGCGCCACCCGCGCGCTGCGGAATGTTTCGATCGATATTGCGCCCGGCGAAGTTCACGCGCTCATCGGCGAGAACGGCGCGGGCAAGAGCACGTTGATGAAAATCCTCAGCGGCGCTCATCGCGCGGACGCCGGATCGATCACGCTCGATGGCGAACCCTTCGAGCCGGAGAATCCGCACCACGCTCGGCGCAACGGCATCGCGATGATCTACCAGGAGCTGATGCTCGCGCCCGACCTGAGCGTGGAAGAGAACATCCTGCTGGGCGCCGAACCGGCGAGACTGGGCTGGCTCGATCGCACGAAGCGTCGCGAGCTTGCGCGTCGCGCTCTCGCTGAATTGCAGCATGATTCCATCCCGCTCGACGTCCCGGTGAACACGCTGACGATTGCGGAGCAACAGATCGTCGAGATCGCCCGCGCGCTCGTGAATCAGCCCAAGGTGCTGATCATGGATGAGCCGACCAGCAGCCTCACGCAGGTGGACACGGAGAATTTGTTTCGCGTCATCGCACGATTGCGCGAGCGCGGCGTGAGCGTCATTTACATCAGCCACTTCATCGAGGAATGCCAGCGCGTCTGCCAACGCTACACCGTGCTGCGCGACGGCGAATCCGTCGGCACCGGCAACATGGACTCGGTGAAGGTTTCCGAGTTGATCCGGCTGATGGTCGGGCGCGATCTCAGCGAAATTTATCCGCGCACACCGCATCAACTCGGAAAGGTCGTGCTGGAACTGAACGCCCTTGCCGGCGACGTAAAACCGCGCAACGCCAGCTTCAAACTGCGTGCAGGAGAAATTCTTGGCATCGCAGGCCTCATCGGCGCGGGCCGCACTGAAACGTTGCGCGCGCTCTTCGGTCTCGATCGCGTGAGCGGCGGCGCTGTGATCGTCAGTGGGCGCGAAGTCACGCGCAGTTCTCCCGCGCAACGCCTCGCGTCCGGCATCGGCCTGCTGAGCGAGAATCGCAAGGAGGAAGGGTTGATGCTGAACCGTTCCGTCGCGGACAATCTGACTGCGACACGATTCGCCCCTGTGGCGCGTTGCGGTTTCATCAATAGTCGCCGCCAACGTGAGGCAGCGAAGCGTTGGATCGAAAAACTCGAAGTGCGCACACGCGGTCCTGAACAGCCCATCGGTCAACTTTCCGGCGGCAACCAACAGAAGATCGCCGTGGGCCGACTGCTCCATCACGACGCCCGCGTCTTTCTCCTCGATGAACCGACGCGCGGCATCGATGTCGGGAGCAAAGCGCAAATCTATCGCCTCATGGGAGAACTCGCCGCGCAAGGCCGGTCCATCATCTTCGTCAGCTCGTACCTCCCCGAGTTGCTAGGCGTCTGCGACACGATCGCCGTGATGTGCCGCGGCGTGCTGGGCGAAGTGAAGGCGGTGGAGGAATGGACGGAACAGACGATCATCGCGGAGGCGGTGGGGTCGGGAATTGAGGATCGAGGATTGTGTATTGAGGATTTCCAAACCATGACACCGAGTGAGTTATCAGAGCGGCTTTGGGAGTTTTCGGCTCGAATCGCAAAGGTGATTGATGCGCTGCCCGACACTCGAATGGGCCGGCACATCGCAGGTCAACTCTGCCGTTCCGGAACTTCAAGCGCGCCGAACTACGACGAAGCAACGGTCGCAGAAAGCCGCGCGGACTTTGCTCACAAAATCAATATCGCGTGGAAGGAAATGCGCGAAACGCGCGGGTGGCTTCGCTATGTGTCTCGGCTCGGAATGCTGCCGGACAAGCGAATGACGCCGCTCATCGATGAAAGCGAACAACTCTGCCGCATCCTCTCGTCATCGGTCGCAACCGCAAAAGGAAAGGCTCGGCGTCCCATTGCTGTCGCTTCGGCAATCACCAATTCAAAATCCTCGATCAACAATCCTCAATCCCCGTTGCATCAATGAGCCGCATCTCGTTTGGAGGCATACTCAAGTGGCTCGGCCCATTCCTCGGACTGCTCCTCGTCCTCGGCATCTTCTCGATCAAGCCCGAGGTGCGTGAGGTTTTTCTCACGGGCGGCAATTTCAAAATCGTCTTCACCCAAACCGTGATCGTCGCCATCGGGGCGCTCGGCATGACGCTGATTATCGTGAGCGGTGGCATCGACCTGAGCGTCGGCTCCGTCGTGGCCCTCACGAGCGTCGTCGGAGCGCGCTTCCTTGCGCTGGAACAGCCGTGGTCCACCGCCGGCGTGATCACAATGACCATCGCCGCTGGCGCACTGATCGGGATGATCAATGGCTCGCTCATCGCCGGGCTGCGCATGATGCCGTTCATCGTCACGCTCGGGATGATGGGTGTGGCGCGCGGCCTGGCGAAGTGGCTCGGCAACAACCAGACCGTGAACTACGACGAGCACGCCGCGGTGAACAACATCATGGCGTCAAGCGAGCCATTTCAATTCTTCCCGCTTCCCACCGGAGTCTGGGTCGCGGCAAGCCTGGCCGTCGTCATGATCGTGGTGTTGCGGCATACGGTGTTCGGTCGCTACGTCTTCGCGATCGGATCGAACGAGGCCACGGCACGGCTGTGCGGCATTCACGTGCGCTTGCACAAGGTCTTGATTTACACGCTGGCGGGAATGTTCTTCGGCATCGCCGGATTGATGCAGCTCTCGCGGCTCACGCAGGGCGATCCGACAGTCGCAATCGGACTCGAGCTCGACATCATCGCGGCGGTGGTGATCGGCGGAGCGAGTTTGAGCGGCGGCACTGGAAGCATCCTCGGCTCAATGATTGGCGCGCTCATCATGGCGGTGCTCCGCAACGGATCGAACCAGATGGGCTGGCCGAATTACATGCAGGAAATCATTATCGGCACCGTGATCGTGTTGGCGGTGGGCCTGGATAAACTGCGTCAGAGCAAGCAGGCGTAACTTGAGCCTTCTGACCCGGTGAATCGCCGCCATCAGCCCACGGTTGCGAGTCCGGTTTACTTCACGGTCCTTGTGTTCGCATTCATCGCCGATGCCTTCGCCGCCGCATCCGCAGCGGCTGACGCCCAGCCGCTTTCCCTCTAACCTGGCTGATCGTCCATAGACCTTCGCTGCGTTTGCGCATGGACTATCAGTCATGCCGAAACGCAATGGACTCCTCTCCACGCTTGGACTGAACGTCCGCCGCGCCCGCGAGGCGAAGGAATTCACGCAGGAGAAACTCGCCGAGAAAGCGAACCTCGATCCGACTTACATCAGCGGAATTGAACGCGGCCTGCGCAATCCGGGAATCAAGAACGTCGCGCGACTCGCCAAGGCACTCAGCCTTACGACAGCCGAACTCTGCAAGGGAGTGGACGCGTGAGCGGGAAACGCAAAGCCGGTAGGGCTGCGGTGCCCCGCAGCCGTGATCTTCCGTCGAACGCGCAGCGTCCGACGAAGGGAGAAGATGGGGCGGCGCAGCAACGCCGCCCGACCGAACTCTGCGAAGACCGCTTCCCTATCGCACGAACGGCACACACGAACCAAAACAGTTGCGGTTCATTGATTTATTCTGCGGCATCGGCGGGTTTCGGCTCGCTTTCGAACGGGCGGGGGCGCAGTGCGTCTTCTCCAGCGACTGGGACAAGTTCAGCCGGCAGACTTACGCCGCCAACTTCGGCGAGACACCGCACGGCGACATCCATTCTGTGGCCGTGGCCGACATCCCGAAGTTCGACATTCTGTGCGGCGGCTTTCCATGCCAACCGTTCAGCCTCGCGGGCGTTTCCAAGAAGAACAGTCTCGGACGCAAGCACGGCTTCGAGGATG
>DATHEW010000720.1:0-3760 GCA_035318425.1 Candidatus Acidiferrum sp.
GTCACAATGGCAAAGAACTCTTCGAAGGAATGCCCAATCCATTTGCCGCCACGCGTTATCATTCGCTCGTGATCAAGCGCGACACGTTGCCCGATTGCCTGGAAGTCACCGCCGAAACCGACGAGGGCGAAATTATGGGCGTGCGGCACAAGACGCTCCCGATCTGGGGCGTGCAGTTTCATCCCGAGAGCATCCTCACGGAGGAAGGCCGCACGATCTTGAAAAACTTCCTGAAGCTCGGGGAGAACTGAGCGCGTCGGAAGAATCTGCCGCGCGATTCGCAGGCCATCGCACACCATCTGCGGAGTATTCCTATTGCTTCACCCCATGCGACTCGCTTAGCTACACGCTTCGTTTTCGTGACGGTCTCCGCTTATCAGAAATTTGCGAAGCTCATCCGCTTTTCCCCGGCTGCGCTGGGCTTTGGCGTGCTCATGCTGGCCGTTGAAGCGCGCGCGCAAACGGTGAACAGCTACCTGCCGCCCGAGCTTCTCCAGCGGTCCATGCAACCATCTCGCAGTCTGTTGCAGTTCGGGATGTTTGATCTGAACCCGCACGTCGGTGCTTCTGCGGTTTACGACAACAACATCATGCGCCAGGAAAAGGATACTCAGGATGATTTCATTTTTATTCTGTCGCCTGGATTTGATCTGTTCAAAGCCGGCGAGCAGGGCGCCGCGGATTCGATGACCGCGTTGCGCGTGACGTACAATCCCGCGCTCCTTTTTTTTGCGAAGCACGACACGAACAATTCCGTCGATCACTACGCGCATCTCGATGCTGGGCTGACCCTGGCGAGGCTCAGTGTGGCGTTGAGTCAGGATTTCGAGGCGTCATCAGGCGGGGCGGTGGATGTGGGCACGCGCGTGAACCAACGCTATTACCGCACCGGAGCGCGGGTGCGATATGAAATCAGCGAGAAGACGTCCGCCGAAATCAGCGGGAGCTATCGCATCACGGACTACGAAGAGTTGATCGATTCCGAGGAATGGATTGAGGACAATTCGATCCACTATCAGATCACGCCGAAGGTGAGCATCGGCTTTGGCGTGTCGGTGGGTCAGTTGAAAGTGAGCCCAACGCCGACCGTGCTGACAAATTTAATCGCCACCACCAATGCGCCCGAGGGCGCGGTGCAGACGTTTATCACGCCGGGACTACGCGCCGCTTATAAGACCACGGAAAAGACCGATGTAACTCTCGCGGCGGGCGGTGAATGGCGCAGTTTCGAAGACGGCAGTTCGAGCTTCGGCCCCGTATTCAGCCTCACCGGGACGTATCGGCCGAAGGAAGGCACCGATCTTTCGATTGAAGCGAATCGGCGAGAGCAGAATTCCGCGATCTTGGGGGGGCAGAATTACGTTGCGACGGGGTTTGGTGTGCGCGTTGTGCAACGGTTTCGTGAACGCTATCGCGCGAGCGTAAGCTACACCTACTACAACAGCGTGTATGAGTCGGCAAAACGCGATGTCAGCACGAGCCGTGTGGATGATTACTTCTTGATGCGTTATGGGGCCGACATGATAATCGCGAGTAGCTGGACTCTCGGCGTTTTTCATCAGTATCGCGCGAACACATCCAGCAGCGGATTCGACTTTGATAATCACCAGATCAACGTGCAGACGGTCTGGTCGTACTGATGCGGTGAGTTTGAACATGAAGCACCTGTTACTTGGTTTAATTTGCCTGGCCTGCCTCGTCGCGAGTGCGGCTGAGAAGAAGATTGCCGCTGTAGCCACCAATGACGTGAACGGCGCGCGGCCTGATTACGTGCTCGTGCCCAGCGACATCGTGCAGGTGAAGGTTTACCAGGAAGACGATCTCGATGCGAAAGTCCGCCTGGCCAAAGACGGCACGGTGACGCTGCCGTTGCTCGGCGCGGTGAACATCGGCGGAAAAACCCGCGAACAGGCTGCTGCCGCCATCAAGGCGCGCCTTGGCGAAAAATACCTGGTTAATCCTCAAGTCACCGTCGAGATCGTCGAGTATTCGAAGCGTCGCTTCACGGTGCTCGGCCAGGTGCAGCGACCTGGCACTTATGAGTTTCCCGGCGACGAATCAGTCAATCTCCTGCAAGGCATTTCCATGGCCGGCGGCTACACGCGCCTTGGCGCTGCGAACAGGATCACCGTGCAGCGCGGCGAAGGTCGTGACAAAAACATTTTCAAGCTGGATGCCGATTCCATGGCGAAAGAAAAAAACGTGACCATGTTTGAAATTGCACCCGACGACACCATCACCGTCGGCGAGAAAATTTTCTGAGTATGTCCCGACCTGACTCCGTTCCCACGCGTCCCGTTCCCGCGTCTTCGTTCGACCTGAAGACGCTTTGGCATTTGTTGCTCGAACGTTTCTGGATTGTGCTGACCTGCCTGGTGCTCGGTGTGCTGGCGGCGGTGGGATTGATCCAACGCTCGCCGGTGCTCTACGCCTCGACCGCCACCGTTCGAGTCGAGTCGGAGGAGCAGCGCATCCTCAAAGTGGAGAGAGTTTCGCCTGAAGATCGCGGTGGACTCGATGCGTTGCGGACGATTGAGCAATCGTTCAAGAGTCGCTCCCTGCTCGAACGTGTCGCGATCGCAAACGGTCTTGCAAAGGACCCGCAGTTCTGGTCGACGCAGGAGGAGCCAACCTTGCAGCAACTTTCCAAGGCGTTGGACGACATCATCACGGCGCGTCTTCGTCGTGGTTCGCGCTTCATCGACATTGTGGTCACGCACGACAATGCGGACATGGCCGCGAAGCTCGCGAACTCCGTCGTGCGTGAATATCTCGGGCAGATGTACGAGCAAAACACGAACGCCGCCTCGGACGCCACGAGCTTTCTTGCTACCGAAGCGCGCCGCCTCAAAGGCGACCTGGAAAAAGTGGAAACGTCTCTCCAGCAGTTTCGTAAACAAACCAAGAGTGTCGCGCTCGAGGAGAAGAACGACGTTGTGAATGCGCGCATGAAAGAGTTGAGCGCGCGCGTGACCGAGGCGAATTCGCAAACCATCAAGGCGCGCAGCGACCTCGAGCAAGTGCAGCGACTGGGTACGAACGTTGAGGCGCTCATGGTCGTGGCTGCCGTGACCGCCGAGCCAGCCGTTGCCGAAGCCCGCTCGACATTGTCGAAATTGGAAAGCGAGTTCGCCAGTCTGCGCCAGCGTTACAAGGAGGAACACCCGCGCTACATCGAGAAGGTCAATCAGATCAATGAGTGGCGGAACACGTTGACCAATGCGGTGTACAAGGTGCCGCAGACGATCAAAGCCACCTACGACGCCTCGGCCAGCGCGCAAGCCGCGCTTCAGAGCGAATTCGAAAAGCAACAGGAACTTTCCCGCAATCTCACCGACGAAGTGGTGCAGTATCAAAAACTCGTTCGCGAAGTGGAGTCGATCCGCGCGCTCTACGATGCCGTGCAGAACCGGATGAAGGAGACAATGCTCACGCGCGAACTGAAGCCGAGCAAAGTCATCTCACACGATACCGCGATCGCTGACCACAAGCCGGTCTCTCCGAACAAACGTTCCATCATGCTCAAGGGCGTTTTCGGCGGCATCATCATCGGCTTGCTCATCGCGCTGGCCATCAATGCGCTCGACAGTTCGATCAAGACGGTGGACCAGGCAGAGGAATACCTGCACCTGCCCGTGCTGAGTTCAGTGCCGCAGTTGAAGGCGCAAGCCAGTCTCGTGGTGCGTGAGGATGCGAACTCCCCGGGTGCGGAAGCGTTCCGGACGTTACGCACCTCGCTCTCAATGCTGGGGCGTGCCGA
>DATHEW010000721.1:0-4123 GCA_035318425.1 Candidatus Acidiferrum sp.
CTGGGGAAAGGAGGTCATCATCCCAATTCATTGTTGCGCAATAATGGCGACGGCACGTTCGAAGATGTCGCGGAGCAGGCTGGTATTCTGAGTTTTCATCCGACGCAAACAGCGACGTGGTTCGACTTCGATGGTGACGGATGGCTTGACGTCTTCATCGGAAACGAATCCACCACGGGTGAAATCCATCCGTGCGAACTGTATCGCAACAATGGCAATGGCACTTTTCGCGAATGCGCGGCGGAGTTCGGAGTGGCTCTGACGAAGTTTGTGAAAGGAGTGAATAGCGGCGATTACGACAACGACGGCCGCCCCGACCTCTATGTTTCTTCGCGCAACGGCCCCAACGTGCTTTTCCATAACGATGGCCCCGCGCCCGGACACTCCAGGGAAAGGCCTCAATGGAAGTTCAGTGACGTGACTGCCAAAGCCGGCGTGGCCGAGCCCATGTCCAGCTTTCCGTGCTGGTTCTTCGATTACGACAACGATGGGAAGCTGGATATTTTTGTAACGGGCTATTCCGCCAATGTCGCAAAGATCGCTGCGGATTATCTGGGCCTGCCGCACGACGGCGATCGCGTGCGGCTTTATCACAACAACGGCGATGGAACCTTCGCTGACGTGACCAAGTCTGTGGGTCTTTACAAAGTCATGCTCGCCATGGGCTGCAACTTCGGAGACTTCGATAACGATGGCTGGCTCGATTTTTACGTAGGCACCGGCGATCCCGATTTCGCCACGCTCATACCGAATCGCGCTTTCAGAAATAATGGCGGCAAGGCCTTCCAGGAAGTCACGACCGCGGGTGGTTTTGGTCACTTGCAAAAAGGTCACGGTATCGCCTTTGCCGATCTCGACAACAACGGCAGCCAGGACATCTACGCCGTGATGGGTGGCGCCTACACCGGCGACAATTATCGCAATGCTCTGTTCGTGAATCCCGGCAACAGCAACCGTTGGTTGACACTTAAACTCGAAGGAGTGCGCTCGAACCGTGCGGCCATCGGCGCGCGCATTCGGGTCATCGTTCAAACGGAATCCGGTCCGCGTTCAATTTACAAAACGGTGTGCAGCGGCGGCAGTTTTGGCGCTTCGCCGCTTCGCCAGGAATTTGGTCTCGGACAGGCCAGGGCGATTCAGTCCGTGGAAATTTTTTGGCCGGTGACGGGGGAAACCCAAACTATCACTGGCCTCGGGATGGACCGCATGTATCGCATCCGCGAAGGTGAACCGCATGCGGAGCCATGGACTTTGAAGCGGTTTCAACTCGCGAGCAAAGTGGCTCCCGCCGCGCACAAAGCGCATCAACACTCAGCGCCACCGGCTCGGTGAAGAAGATCCGCGCACTGATCGTTGAAGACGAACCGCTCGCGCGAGAAAAGTTGCGGCGACTCCTCAGAGCCGAAGCCGATATCGTGGTGGTCGCTGAGTGTGCCGATGGACGAACCGCCGTCGCAAGCATCCACAAACATCGCCCGGAGCTTGTATTCCTCGATGTGCGATTGCCCGGAATGAGCGGCTTTGACGTGCTGAAATCGCTGAAGGACGATCTCCCTCCTGCTGTGATTTTTGTGACCGCGTTCGACCACGCCACTCGCGCGTTTGATTCAGACGCGACCGATTACCTGCTGAAGCCATTCTCCGGCGAACGTTTCAAACAGGCGTTGGAGCGAGCACGCAAACGAGTCACCCGCCATTCATCGCGATTGGAAACGTTGGTGAAGGCGGTGACCGAGCATCAGAAGCGGCCGTCTGCGGCGCACGACACCATTAGCTTTCGAGTGGGAACGCGGATTGTGTTGGTGCGCACCGATGAGATCCAAGCGATCGTGGCGGCGCGGATTCATTCCACGATTCATACCGAGGCCCAGCGCTACCGCACTCGTCGAACGCTCTCCGAGTTCGAGAACGATTTGAAATGTCGCGGGTTCATTCGCATCAATCGTTCAACCATTATCAATCGCCAACACGTTCACGAAATCGTGAAGAAGACCCACGGCGACGGCATCGTGCGACTTAAGAGCGGCAAGGAATTTTCTTCATCGAGGCGATACCGCGCGGCGTGGTCGTTGTCTGGCGGCTAGTTTTCTTAGCGAATCCTATTTCCAAAGGCCGGACTTCACGAACGATTTGCGAGGGTTGCGCTTTCGCAATCGGTGGGCTTGGTTCCGGCATGCCAGCTAAATCAAAGAAACAACAGATGGCCGCGGGCGCAGCGTTGTCCGCGAAACGGGGTCAACGGTCGAAGTCCTCGCTCAAGGGCGCTTCGCGTCAGATGGCGACGTCGATGAGCGAGAGCGAACTGCGCAAGATGGCGAGCGCCAAACGCAAACGCCTGCCGACTCGCAACGCGAAGACAACCAAGACTCCGAGCCGCAGCAAAGCCCGGCATCGCAGCCGCTGACTGCACGCGTCGATTTCGACGCCTTGACGTGGTGATGTGACGGGATACTTTCGCCGCTCGCTTGCACCAGCGGTTTCCCGCTTCGTGCAGGCTATGCAAAGCGATGCCCAATCACGTCACCACAGCCGTTGCACCTGCGACGGAACTGAAATTCGAATCGTCTGCCGAACGCCTTCGCGCCGCCACTGAAGCGCTCGAAGCGATCGTAGCCGACCGCGCGGTTCTGTCCGCGTTGTCAGACGTAGAGCGTTCGCGCCTGATGCAGGCGGCGGGACAGGTCTTCTGCCCGGACACCAGCGAGCGGCGGCGATTGGTGAAAGCCAAGGTGCGTCAGCGCAAGCGGGAGAAGATCGCGCGCGACCAGGTCACGTTGAACAAGACGGGCATTCGCAAGCTGCGCAGCGAAAAGGTTTTCATCACGCCCAATGTTTTTCCTCCTCTTGGATTCGAGCAGCAGGACGTGCAGACGGACGAGCCGTTTCGCGAAGTCGTGGACCCTCAGAACTGTTACATCTGCAAACAGGACTTCTCCACGATCCATCATTTCTACGACCAGCTTTGCCCGAAGTGCGCTGATCTGAATTTTCGCAAGCGAACAGAACTCGCGGATCTCCGCGGTCGCGTCGCGCTCCTGACAGGTGGCCGCGTGAAGATCGGTTTTCAGGCGGGCATCAAACTCTTGCGCGCCGGGGCGCAACTCATTGTCACGACGCGTTTCCCGCGCGACTCGGCGGCACGTTATGCGGCTGAGCCGGACTTCGCGGAATGGGGACATCGCCTTGAAATCTTCGGGCTGGATCTTCGCCACACGCCGAGCGTGGAAGCGTTTTGCCGTCACCTCTTGCACACGCGCGAGCGGCTCGACTTCATCATCAACAACGCCTGCCAGACCGTGCGGCGTCCGCCGGATTTCTACGCGCACATGATGGAGCGTGAGAATACATCGGTGAAAGAACTGTCGGAGAAAGCGCGCGCGTTGCTCGGCGCTTACGAAGGATTGCGCGGATACCACATGCTGCCGGAGGGCGACGATGACGCGCTGCTCGCCGGTCGCGTCTCGGAAGTCGCCGGGCTTACACACGCCGCGCAGCTTTCGCAGGTGCCTTTGCTCTCGGAAGAACTCGCCGCGCAGAAGGATCTATTTCCGCAAGGCCGGCTTGATCAGGATTTGCAGCAGGTGGATTTGCGCGAGCGCAATTCCTGGCGGCTCATGATGGCGGAGGTGCCGGCGGTGGAGTTGCTCGAAGTTCAACTCGTGAACGCCATCGCGCCGTTCATCATCAACGCACGCCTGAAGCCGCTCATGCTGCGCGTGCCCGGACGCGACAAGCACGTGGTGAATGTGTCAGCGGTGGAAGGACAGTTCTATCGCAAGTTCAAGACGACGCGGCATCCACACACGAACATGGCCAAGGCCGCGTTGAACATGATGACGCGCACCTCGGCGGCGGATTATCACGCGGACGGCATTCACATGAACAGCGTGGACACCGGCTGGGTGACCGACGAAGACCCGGTGCAGATCGCGACGCGCAAGGTGAAAGAGCATCGGTTCCATCCGCCGCTCGACATCGTGGACGGCGCGGCGCGGATCGTTGACCCGATCATCGCTGGCTTCAACACGGGCGAGCATGTCTGGGGCAAGTTCCTGAAGGATTATCAGCCCACCGACTGGTGATTTATCGAACCATGCGTGGCATCGCGGTACGTTCGCGCTAT
>DATHEW010000722.1:0-2195 GCA_035318425.1 Candidatus Acidiferrum sp.
CACCGGTGTAACGCGCGCCTTGATCCTTGAACCCACTCGCGAACTTGCCGCCCAGGTGGAAACATCCCTGCGCGATTTCGCGCGGTTCACGAACCTCCGCATCGGCGTGATTTTCGGCGGTGTTGGTTACGGGAAGCAGAACGACCTGCTCCGCAAAGGCGCGGATGTCCTCGTCGCCACGCCCGGGCGCTTGCTCGACCACATCGAACGTGGCCAGGTGCGCTTGGAAAAAGTCCAATACGTCGTGCTCGATGAAGCCGATCGCATGCTCGACATGGGATTCCTTCCCGACGTGAAGCGCATCCTCGAACGTTGCCCCCGGCAGCGGCACACCTCGCTCTTCTCCGCCACCATTCCTCCCGAGATCGGTACCCTGATCAAGTGGGCGATGCACGATCCCGAGGTGATCGAGATCGGCTCGCGCCGTTCCCCAGCCGAAACGGTGAAGCACGTGGTCTATCCCGTGTCCGATTCGCAAAAAACCGATCTGCTCCGCGCCCTGCTCGACCAGGTTCACTACGAATCCGTGATCGTGTTCTGCCGCACCAAGGACCGAGCCGATCGCATCGGCATGATGCTCAAGAAGAACAATCACTCCGTGGCGATCCTTCACTCGAATCGCACCCAGAGCGAACGCGAGCAGGCCTTGGAAGGTTTTCGCAACGGAAAATTCGAAGTGCTCGTGGCGACGGACATCGCCGCACGCGGCCTCGACATTGCGGACGTGAGCCACGTGATCAATTACGACGTGCCGCAACATCCGGAAGATTACGTCCATCGCATTGGCCGCACGGGGCGCGCCCATGCCAGCGGCGACGCCTTCACCCTCATGGTGGCCGAAGATGTGCGCCACATGTCCGCGATCGAAGGTTTTATCAGCCAGAAAATCCCGCGCGTGAAACTCGAAGGGTTCGAGTACCAATACACCACGCTGTTCGACCTGAAGGATGACCGAACCGCGCGCGAACGGCGCGTGGTGGGTGTGCGCACCGGCAAGGGCTATTTCTTCGGCCCCGCCAAACGAAAACGCCGGTGACGGCGCGGTTTCATTTCCAACTCATTCTCGCGTTCCTCCTCGCGAACGCGGCGTTCAGCGCTGAGTTGGCAATGCCCCGCACATTGCGTTCCGCTGCCGCCGGACTCTTCACCATCGGCGTCGGCATTCACGACCGCATTCCCGAACGCCCGGCTGATTGGCTGCTGCTCACCAATCAATTCAGCGCCGTCACGCCGGAGAATTGTTTGAAGCCCGATCCGGTCCAGGTCACGGAAGGCGAATTCAACTTCACCCGCCCTGACGCCTTCGTCGCTTTCGCCAGCTCCAACAAACTCCAGGTCGTCGGCCATTGCCTCGTCTGGGCCAAGGACGATCGCACGCCGCCGTGGTTCTTCCGCGACGGCAAGAACACTGCCAGCCGCGACTTGCTACTCGTGCGCATGAAGACGCACATCGACACCGTCGCGGGCCGTTACCGCGGCCGCATCGCCATGTGGGACGTCGTTAACGAAGCGATCGATGACAGCACGAACTTGCTGCGCCCATCCGGCTGGAGCGCGGCTTGTGGCGAGGAGTTCATCGTAAAGGCGTTCGAGTTCGCTCACGCCGCCGACCCCGGCGCGCTGCTCATCTACAACGATTACAACAACGAACTGCCGGCCAAGCGCGCGAAACAGATTCGCCTCTTGCGCTTGCTCCGCGAAAAGAACGCGCCGATCCACGCCATCGGATTGCAGGGCCACTACGAAATCGACCGCGTGCCGCTGGCCGACATCGAAGCCACGCTCGCCGCCATGCGCGAACTCCGCATCAAGGTGGTCGTGAGCGAATTGGACATCGACGTGGTCCCACGCGGCAAATGGTGGGCCGACGGCGGCAAGCATCGCGACGAACTCTCGAAGCTCGATCCCTATCGCGACGGTTGCCCGCCGGAAATTCTCCAACGGCAGGCCGACCAATACGCACAACTCTTCCGCCTCTTCCGCAAATACTCCGACGTCATCGCCCGCGTCTCCTTCTGGAACCTGCACGACGGCCAAAGCTGGCTGAACGACTTCCCCTGGAAACGCGTGAACCATCCGCTGCTCTTCGATCGCGAACGGAAACCGAAGCCGGCGTTGGATGCGGTCGTTGCCGAACTTCAGAGTCCGTAGGCGACATCAATCGTCGTAACGAAGCCAAAGCTCTGCGCCTGGTG
>DATHEW010000723.1:0-4173 GCA_035318425.1 Candidatus Acidiferrum sp.
AACAAAATGAAGAGGAGATAGATCCACTGCGGATCTCGAAACATCTTCTCGAAGAAAGTCCACATCATCGTCATCGGGATGGCTGCGAAGGCGACGCCGAATGCGATCGGCACCAGACCGACGAGACGAATAAGACCCAGTCGCCGCCGGGGAAAGCGGTACCGAACGCGGTTGCCAGACTTCTCGACCACGATCTCACGCGGGAGGACGCGCGTTGCTGAATCGAATATCACGAAATTGATCAAAGGAATTTTCTGACTGCGAATCGAGCTTGAAGGCGGGCGCGCGGATCAGGCTTCGCTCTCCATGAGCCTCAAGGTAGAGTGTGCTGTCCTCACCGCGCCGGGGCACGCGAGGATAGCACGCGAACTTGCTGACACCTCACCCCGGCGCGCTGAGGACAGCACGCCATACTCATTTCAAGCATTTCAGGAGTTCACGGCGCGAAATGGTGTTTCGGGGAATGCTCTCCCGGTTGAAGGAGAGGAAAGTCGGAAAGCGACCGAAAGTTTCTCAATCGCGTCAGCTTGAACCGCGTGTTGCCCTGAGCGCGCGGCTGTGTTTGCATCGCGACCCGATGAAGCGACTCCTCTCAGGTTTTGTGGCGCTCGTTTGCTGCCTTGATGCAACGGCCAACGAACTCGTCTGCGCATTCCACTCGGCTGGATTTGCTCCCGCCGCGCCCGACTCGCCGGACTACCGCAAGTATGCCCCGGATCGCGAAATCGACATCGCGCATCTGGCGCTCGACGTGACGCCGCATTTCAAGACGCGCACGGTGAGCGGTTCGGCGACGTGGACGTTCAAGCCCATCGCGAAGCCACTCGCGGAATTGAAACTCGATGCAGTCGAACTCACCATCACGTCCGTGACTTCGACGGAGAAAGTTTCTGCCTACCAGATCACCGCCGACAAAGTTGTCGTCACATTCGCCGAGCCGATTCCGGCCGGGAAGGAAGCGAGCGTCACGCTTCGTTACAGCGCGCAGCCGGCCAAGGGACTTTATTTCCGCACGCCAGAGTTGGGTTTCAAGCCCGAGGACATGCACATCTGGACCCAGGGCGAGCCGGACGAAGCTCGGCATTGGTATCCCTGCTACGACTTTCCGAACGAGAAGTTCACCTGCGAGATCACGTGCCACGTGCCGGAAGGAATCGTCGTGCTCTCCAATGGAAAACAGGTTTCCGAGACAAAGGATGACGCGGGACTGGTCGCCGTGCGCTGGGTTCAGGATAAGCCGATGGTGAATTATCTCGTCGCGCTCGTGGCGGGAAAACTCAAGAGCATCAAGGCTAAGCACCGCGACATCCCGATGCGTTTCTGGACGCCGGCGACGGAGATTGCCAACGCCGAGAACTCATTCCGCGACACGAAGCCGTGCATGGAGTTTTTCGAGAAAGAGATCGGTGTGCTCTATCCGTGGGATAAATACGATCAGGTCTGCATTCAGGATTATCATTGGGGCGGCATGGAGAACACCAGTCTTACCACGCTGAACATCAACACGTTGTTCCCACCCATCTACGAGAATGTCCGCAGCAGCCAGGGACTGGTGGCGCACGAACTGGCTCATCAATGGTTCGGTGATCTCGTGACGTGCAAGGACTGGAGTCACATTTGGCTCAACGAGGGTTTCGCGACGTTTTACGATTTGCTTTTCACCGAGCACAAAGACGGAAAGGACGAGTTTTTCTATCGCCTTTGGGAAGGCCAGAAAGCACTGCTCGCTCAGACCAACATGGCCAAGTCGATCGTCTGGCGAAAATTTAATGATCCGAAGGAACAGTTCGACGGGTTCGCCTACGGCAAAGGATCTTACGTGCTCCAGATGTTGCGCCAGCAGCTCGGGCCTGAGCTGTTCCGTGCGTGCGTGAAGACGTATGTGGAGCGGCACAAGTTCGGCAGCGTCGTGACGGATGATTTGCGTGAGGTGATCGAAGAGTTGTCTGGCCGCAGCTTTGATCAGTTCTTCGATCAATGGGTTTATCACGCCGGCTTCCCGGTGCTCGATGTGGATTACGCGTGGGACGAGAAGACGAAGCTCGCGAAGATTTCCGTGCGCCAAACTCAACCGGTCAATGAGAACGTAGTGCTCTTCAACTTCCCCCTGCCCGTTCGCTTCAAGACAAAATCCGGCGCTACCATCGAACGCACGCTTCAGGTGACGCAGAAGTCCGAGGACTTTTACGTGCCGCTCACCGAGCAGGCGCAGATCGTTCGCATCGACCCCGCGCTCAGCGTGCTCGCGAAGATCAACTACCGCCCGGCAACAGTGATGTTGCATGCGATGCTCGCGGATAAGACCGATGTGGTCGGCCGTTTTCTCGCGTGCGAACAACTCGGCGAGCGCAAGGACCAGGCTTCGATCACGAAGCTGAAGGAGACGTTGAACAAGGACGGTTACTGGGGCGTACGCGTGAAGGCATCGCAGGCATTGCGTGCGATGAACAGCGATGATTCTTTCGCTGCTCTCACGAACGCCACGGAACAGAAAGATGCCCGCATGCGCAAACAACTCGTGACTGACGTGACGGCATTCTTTCGTCCGGAAGCCTTCGACCGCGCGCTCGCGGTCGTGCAGGCGGAAAAGAATCCAGACATCGTCGGCGTCGCGCTGCGAGCGCTCGATGCTTCGAACAATACCAATGCACGCGCCGCTTTGTTGCGCCATCTCGCTGCGGATTCCTGGCGGCAGCATCTGGCCGAGACGGCGATCACGGCCATGCGGGCCAAGGACGATCCATCGTTCATCGAGCCCATTCGCGAAGTGCTCAGTAGAAAAGGAAATGAGTTCAGCGGTCGCGGTGGTTTTGCGAATGTCGTGAACTCACTCGCCTTCCTTGCGCGCGAACAGGAGAACAAGGACAGCGTTCGTGAGTTGCTGCTTGGTTTTGCGAACAACCCGCGCGAGAGCACCCGGGTCGGCGCCATCATCGCGCTCGGCACCTTGCGTGACGAACGCGCATTGCCGGCGTTGGAACGGTTCGCATCCATCGCGAAGAATTCACCGGAAAGCGCGGCGGCCGAGAAGTCCATCGAAGCCATTCGCACTGATCGTAAATCGTCCGCCGAAGTTGGTGCGTTGCGGCGTGAATTGCTCGAGTTGCAAAAGCAGAGTCGCGACCTCCGCAAAGAATTCGATACGCTGAAGAGCAAGCTGGATGCGACGGCGAAGCCCGTGAAAAAATAGAGCGAGCTTGAGACGCGGTGCCGCGCCAACGCACTCGAGCGCGGCAGCGTCCGCAGAGAACAACCGCGGCACATTCGCGCAATCAATAACTTCGCACACGCTGCGGCTGACGCTTCGCGGACAGCCGCGCTCCGGGATTCTTAGAAATTTCTTGGACCTCGAATGGTTGTTCATCGTCGTTCATCCGCGGTTAAACCTCTGGTTTCGGCTTTGCCGTATTGTTCACGCGCCGCATTTGAAAATACCTTTTGAGGGCTGCAGCAGTTCGTTACGTTCCGCCGCGTGAAGCTCTCGGTGAAAAGTGATTACGCGATGCGCGCCGTGCTGGCACTGGCGCGCCAGTACCACACCCGCGCCGCCTATCGCGTGGAGCAGATCGCGACCGAGCAGGGGGTGCCGCCGAATTATCTCGTTCAAATTCTCATCGAGTTAAAAGCGCAGCAGATCGTGCGCAGCATGCGTGGCAAACAAGGCGGCTATCTCCTCGCGCGTCCGCCGGCTTCCATCAGTCTCGGCGACGTGCTGCGCTGCGTTCACGGCGAAGTCTTCGATTCACCCGCGCTTCAAGACGCGAATTGCCCCCCGGAACTTCGTGGCGCCTGGCAGCGGCTGCAGAAGTCGGTGTCCGCCGAAGCCGACAGCATCACCTTTCAGCATCTACTCGATGAAGCGGCTGAGAAACAGAAGATGTATTACATCTGAATTCGAAGCGCTGAGGCGCGATAAAATAAAGTTGTCCATCTCGCGGCCGGGCTCCGACTAACCAGTTGAGATCACATGAGCGAGGACGTGAAAGCACTGGTGGAGCGCGCTAAATCGGGTGACCGCGCCGCGGCATCACAACTGATCGCCGGCTTCTACGAACGGGTGTTCGCTTACTTGCGACGACGCTGCGGCACCGACGAAGATGCCGCGGACCTCACGCAAAATACGTTTTGCAAAGTGTGGAGTTCCCTCCCCGGCTATCGACAAACCTCCAGCTT
>DATHEW010000724.1:0-10501 GCA_035318425.1 Candidatus Acidiferrum sp.
CCATTGCCCGCCACGGGCACCGAAACATTCGTCCACGTGACGAGATCGTGAGTTCGTTCCAAGACGTAGCTCCAATTCGTACGGCTCAAGAACTCCGCGCGCCAGGTTTGGTTCGATCGCGTGCCAGTGAAATTATACAGCGGCGATTCAGGAATCGAGGCAACCAGATTGTCGACGACACCATGGGCGAGGACCGATCCCCAAAATTGCGGTTCACCAAATTGAATGACGTCGCTGTAGCTCATGATCGCCAGCGCGTCGCAGCGGAAATCCGAAGCCGCGCCGAGAACGACGTCATCCATCGGGCTGAATGAAGCGCCATTTTTCGTCACGACAGTCCGCAGAGTGCGATTCGTGGACGTGAAGTTCATCTCAATGTGAAATAGATCGTCCGTGGTCATCTCGATCGGATGATTGTGGCTGACCAGAATCTGATTGTTCGTTGTGGCAATGGTCGGTGCAAACGTGGCGCCGAATCCCGAGTCCGGGAAGTAGGTGAACTCGACGAGATTTCTCGGTCCCAGCGCAGACTGACCTGCGCCGCGATAGAAGTTCGTCTTCATCGCGTTCGAGAAGTTCAGGAACCCAATGGCGATCTCGAACGTGTAGGGCCTTCCGCTGCTCGTCCCGACCGCGATGTCGCGCAGCGTGAGATCAAAGCCCAGGCTGAAATCATCACTTCGCGAAAGAACCGTGCGCAGCGGCAGCCAGAAGTAGCTGTTCGTTTGCGAGGAATCCCACGTGACATCCATGCTCTGGTTCGTTGCGTTCCATTGGAACAACGACGTGTCCCCATGCACACGCCAGCCGCCTCCGAGCGGATCGGTGGAGAAATCCTCCGCGATGTTCGTCGCGCGAAAAGCGAGCGGGAACATTGCGAACACGAGCACCGCGAAAATGATTACGAGCAAGGTAGGGCGGGCTGTCCTCAGCCCCGCGTGAATGACCGGAGCGATCCGCCTTGTCCGCGGCGCAGCGAGGACATTGCGCCCTACCAACATGAGATTGTTCATGCTTACACCTTGGAAAGAGGCGGTGTCATTTCGCGCGACGAGGCCAATGACGTGCGACGGCGGAGAACGCGTCGATCTCAGCCTTGCCCTCGATCACTTCCACGCGCACATAGCGAATCCACGGCAGGCGGACGCGACGGCCGTTTTCGTTCCGAGCATCGCGAAAGTTAAAGCCCGCCCCGCCGGCCGAGCCGTCGTAGAGCGCACGCATGTCGGCGAGCGTCGCGCCGGCAAAATCCTCCAGCGTCAGCGTAGGATTCACCGGCAGATCGAAGTTCCCGACGCTGTCAGTGGGGAACAATGCGTCAACGACGGGCGCAGATTCAGGCTCGAGCGTGAAGAATTTTTTCCCATCGCGGCTCACCGAGACGCGAGTGATGCCGGTGTTGTGCGCGAACATCGAGCCATCCGTCGCAGGCGTGCCAATGTAGCTGAACGTTTCGAGATCGAACTCGTTCGTCACAATGAACCCGCAGTTGCCGAAGATGATGAAGTCGAGGCCGAACGGTTTGCGCGGTGCGTGATAAATGCGGCGGGCGAATTTGATCGTGACCGAACCGCCCGCGCCGACCGACAGAATCTGATTCGTGCCATAGGGCGGGTTGAATGGATCGATCGCCTCACCAAACGGCGCCACGCGCGAGGGCTCTCCCAACACGGTGTTCGAGTATGTGAAGCCGACCGCGAAATCCACGCCGGGATCGTAGCTGACGACAGCATCGGCGTAGTTCGTGGCGGCGACGGAGCTGAGGACGAAGCTGGCACACGCCAGGATCGTGAGACTGATTTGTTTCATGCACTGATCTTTCACTTGCGCGCGAACGAGAAAGTTCGTGCGCGGGTTGAGTTGAGAGACCAGTGCGTGATGGAGGCTGAAAACAAACAGCCTTCATCCCGCAAAGAGAATGAAGGCATTCAAAGTTCCGTTGCCGCACACGGGGAACGGACTGGCCTCATCCTTCTCTTTGACGGAGAAGTGGTTCGCAGAGCGAACCGGACGAGCGAAGCCAAACCGGTATCCTGACTGCGGGCTTTGCCTTACTCCCACCTTCCCGATTTCTCAGTGGCGTTCGCGCGAGCGTTGGCTCGCGGCGGAGTTTGTATCCCGACACAGTGGCGTAACCGTCCCGGATTCTCACCGGGTTCCCAGACATTTGACTGCGTGACATCCCGCACTCGCGGGACTCTTTCAAAGAGCGCTTCCTTCGTACGCCGCGAGGCAATCCTTGCCAAGAGAAATTTGGATGTGAATCACGAGAGGCATCATTTCCACCATCGAGTTCAGGTTCATCTTGCGCGCCATGCCAATAGCGGAGGATGTCCACACGGCTTGTTGGCTGGAAAGACGCCAGAGGAAAGCGAACCCGCTCCACGAAAAGGTGCGAGCGGCACTGGTTTCTTCATCACCGAGGATGGATTTTTTGATTACGAATAGCATGTGGTCAAAATTCCGCGCAAGTGCGGCTGGTCACGAGCACGGGAACGTGGTGGGCGTGGTGTCGGCCAAGCTGAGCGCGGGCGCGTTGGCCGCGACCAGGGCGTTGCCGGAGAACGTGAATTACGCGGTGAAGAGCAGTTTCCTGCTCAGCTTCCTGAAATCGGTGCCGGAAGTTTCGGCCAAGCTCAAGGACACGAACACGAAGGAGCGGAGGTTCGAGGATGTGGTGAAGTCGGCAGAGCAGGCGGCGGTGCTGGTGTTGGTGTATTGAAGGAGGGTTGTCCACAGATTTCGCAGATACGGAAACGGCACGATCTTTATCTGTGAAATCTGCGGATAATCTCCTGCACTACTGCGTCCTTCCAAACTTCTTCTCCAGTTCTCGAAAGTTCATTTCGATGAGCGTCGGGCGTCCGTGCGGGCAGGTGTAGGGCATGGCGCAGCGGCGCAGGTCGTTCACGAGATTTTCCAGTTCGGGACCGGCGAGGGGATCGTTCGCTTTCACGGCGTGGCGGCAGACGGTTTTGGCCACGACAAGTTCGCCGAGGCGCATCGAGTTCACCTCTTCGCCGGCGGCTTTTAATTCATCGACGAGGCCGAGGACGAAGCCACGCGGTTCGGTGGACTTCACGAAGGGGGGCAACGCATCGAGCAAGAATGTGCGTTCGCCAAATTCGCTGAGGCCCACACCCAGTCGCACCAGCGTGGCGAGAATTCCGCGGACGAATGTGGCGTCGCGCGGTGAGAGCTCGATGGTTTCGGGGAGCAACAATCGTTGCGAGGCGACTTGGCTGCGTTCGGTGCGATCCATCATTTGCTCGAAGAGAATGCGCTCGTGCGCGGCGTGTTGATCGAGCAACACCAGGCCGCGATCGGATTCGAGCACGACGTAGAGCTTGCCGATGACGCCGAGGATGCGGAGCGAGACGGCGAGCAGCGGGGTGGGGGCGTGGGGGGATTGAGGATTGAGGATTGAGGATTGGGGATTGGAGATTGTCGGAGACGCAGACGGACGCGGCGTGGCATCGACATCGCGGCGGAATGTGAGGGGGAGCGGTGCGGTGCCGGGAAACTGTGGCGTGGCGTTCGGGAGGGCCGGCACGTTTGGCAGACGGAGCTCTGGAGCGGGGATCGGTTGCGACCTGTTTTGCGGTGTCGTTTCAGGACTGCGCTGTGGCGCCGGCGCGAGTTGAGGCCCAGCGCTGGCGCTGTGAAAACTCAACAACGCATCGCGGACGGCGTTTGCAACAAATCCGCGCACGGCGCGCTCGTCGCGAAACTTCACCTCACGCTTGGATGGATGGATGTTCACGTCCACGGCGGCAGGATCGATCTCGATGAAGAGGCAGCAGACGGGAAAACGCCCTTTCATCAACGCGGTGTGATAACCCTCGAACAAAGCGTGATTGAGCGTGCGGTTCTCCACGGGGCGACGGTTCACGAAGAGGCGCTGGTCTTCACGCGTGCCGCGCGAGACGCCGGGAGCGCCGATCAGGCCCCAGAGGCGGATTGAGGATTGGTTCGACTCGTCTTCGGCCAGACGTTCATGCAATGGACCGCTGGTATCGACCGTAATCAACTGTGGCAACGTTCCGGCGAGTTGGCGCATGCGTTCGCGGAGCGCATTGATCCCTGCGTCTGGCGCGGCGGTGGTCTTCACGCCGGGCAACTGCCACACGGTGCGGCCATCCTTCACGAACGTGAACGCCACGTCGGCATGCGCGAGCGCGGCGAGCGTGAGGTAATGCTGGATGTGCGCGGATTCGGTTTCCTCGCTGCGCAAGAATTTGCGACGCGCGGGCAGGTTAAAGAAGAGCGAGCGCACTTCGAGCCCCGTCCCGGGCGCGCTTCCCGCTGCCTTCACTTCGATGATCTTCCCGCCATTGATGATCACCTGCGTGCCTTCCGGCGAATCGCTGTCGCGCTCGCGCGTGGTGAGCGTGAAGCGGCTCACACTGGCGATGCTCGGCAACGCTTCGCCGCGAAAACCCATCGTGGCAATGCCTTGAAGATCTTCCGCGCGCTGAATCTTGCTCGTGGCGTGGCGTTCAAGGCAGAGCAACGCGTCGTCCCGGCTCATGCCGATGCCGTCGTCAGTCACGCGGATGAGTGAACGTCCACCGGCTTGAATCTCGACGGTGATCCGTGTCGGGTTGGCATCGAGTGAATTTTCGACCAGTTCCTTCACGACGCTGGCGGGGCGCTCGACCACCTCGCCGGCGGCGATCTGGTTGGCGACGTGTTCGGGAAGCAGCCGGATGCGATTCATCCAGGCCGTTCAGTTCGCCGCCGTGAGCGGCAGGGTGAAGCCAAAGAGCGCGCCGCTGCCCGGCACATTGCGCGCGTAAATTCTTCCTTGATGCTCCTGGACGATGCGCTGCGCGATGCTCAACCCGAGGCCGGTGCCGCGTGTCTTTCCATACGTGGCAAATGCCTCGAACAATTTGTCGAGCATCTCGGGAGCGATGCCGTGTCCGCTGTCTTCAAACTCGGTGATCAGCTCGCTCGACGTGATACGGAAGTGCAGCTTGATTCGTCCGCCTTCAGGCATTTCATCCACGGCATTGAACATTAAATTGTAAAACACGCGGCTGAGACGACGCGGATGAATCGAGACGCGCACCGGCGGCGGAGGCGCGGCCATTTCGATTACGACGCCCTTGGGCTCGATCTCTTTCGCGATGTCATCGATGACCGGTTGGGCGAACTCGGCGTAGTCGAGCACGGCCAAAGCGGGTTGCGCATTGGTGCCGCGCGTGAATTCCAGGATGTCCGAGAGCATGGTGCTGATGCGATCGACCTGCTTGCGGATGCGCGTTTGCGCGAGCTTGCGCGCCTCGGCGGAGGTATTCGGTTCGCACGCGTGATCGGCCGCCATGCCGATGATCGTCAATGGATTCTTCAAGTCGTGAACGATCGAGCTGGCGAAGCGTCCTACCAGCGCCATGCGCTCGGCTTGAATAACTCTGCGCAAATATTGGCGATTGAATTCCCGCAAGCGCTGCGTGATCTCGCGCATCATGCTGAATGAGAATTGCGGTGAACGTTCCAGCATCGAGAGCATCGCTTCGCGTGGAATGCGGTAGACGACCGTGTCCACTTCAGCGACCGCGGTGGCTGAGCGCGGCTGGTTATCGATCACGGCCATTTCACCGAACACTTCGCCTTCGGGCAGACGAGAGAAAACCTGGCGTTCGCCTTGGGCGACGACGCCGGAGATTTGAACCGTGCCTGCCGCAATGGCATAGAGCGCATCTCCGGCGTCGCCTTCCTTGAAGATTTCCGAACCGCCGGGAATAGGCAGTTCATTCGCGACGCTTTTCAACGTTGCGAGATCTCCCGGCGAAAGAGAACCAAACAGCTTGCACAACTCCAGCGGGAGCATGAGTGCAAGTGTACGGCAAAGCACTGACCCGTAAAGCGCAGACATGGTCGCGCCCGCGCTGTGACGAAATGGAAGGAGTGAGCCGGCACCGCTGTGGATACCGGCCCACGCTTGAATCACTTCGCTTCCTTCATTGCGTTCTCAACGCGCGTGAGCTTGGCCTCGAGCGTGTCGAGGCTCACGTTGTTGTTCCGCGCCATTTCCACCCATGAACGACCGTCGCCGTGCGCCTTGATCACGGTTTCGGGACTCTTCTTGCTGTCAGATGCGATGGTGTTCGCCACCAGCAGTCCAGCGATGCCCAGGCGAGAATGTTCCTTGAGTTGCGCTTCCAACACCGGCACGGGCGTGCCGAGCTCCTTGGAGACCGCGCGCAATCCCGCGTCTAGCACCACTGGCTTGTTGTCCAACCGGTTGATCTGTCGAATGCGCTGTTCGACATCCTGTTTGTTTTCGGCTTTGGTCTCCGGACGATCCGCGCGTTCGCGCACCGCCTTGCGCTCTTTTTGATTTTCGTCCGCTGCATTCAGGTTCAACGCTGCGACCAACGTCATGGCGCTGAACAGTATGGTTACTCTTTTCATTTCTCCTCCTTGTTGTGCGACCGCAACGCTCGCTCAGTAATGCCAGTAAAGCGGCACATCGAGCGCGCGTCCCCAGGTCGCACGCCGAACCTCACCCCGGTCGAGCCATGCCGCAACGTCGAAGGCTTTATGCACGCGCCAATATTGTTGCGTTCCGTCCGTGGAAAAATCGCGCAACGCAACGCAGTGTTGGGTTCCTGCGATGGCGTGCGGTGCCACGATCAACTTTGAGTCGAACGGCATCGCATCGAATTCGCGCAGCAATTCATCCATGTGCGGCTGCTCGTGCCAGCCCATCTTCACGCGCAGCTTGTTCCAGTTGATTCGCGCGGCGCGTCGTTGCCATTTCTCGGCGGCTTGCTCTCGCGTTGGATAATGCAGGAACTGAATTTCGACATTCTCTCCGATGACACCGATCGGATACTCGCATTGAATCTCACTGCGGAACTGATTGATGTGTTCGTGTTGTGATCGATCGCGAAACGTAATCGACTCTTCCATCGCCGAGCGCAAGTTTCGCAGCAGCCGAATGTAATCTTCAGGTACGATGAACAAGCCCACGAAGGGACTCTCGTAGCGCATCCCCAGTTCCTCGTAGGCCATGCCGCCGAAGCAATCGTTGGAGATGATCGAAAAATCGCGCGTGCGAACACGCGCACGCATGATCCGCGAGGCGACGCGACGCCGCCAAAGTTTCAGCGGCTCCCAAGCTCTTGGCTTGGGCGCAGCAGCGCGCCGCGCAGGCAGTGTGACCGTGGCCATCCTTGTGATTGCACCTTAGCATGAATGTTTTTCGCGGCAACGAGGTGACTGCGACATTGCTTTCGACGGAGCCGTCAGGAATTTTCCTGCGCGGTTCCGGTGAACGCATGGCACGACTGATTATGACTCCAACGACGGGCGAGCGCTTGCTGCGCTTCGTCGGAGATCGTGTTCGCTTCTCGCTGCGGATGCACGATGGCGGTGCGCTCCCCACCGGCTGGTCTGTGCGCCTGCGGACAAATCTTGGCCGGGCTCGGTTGCTGCGGCAGGAGATCATCGCGTCGTATCCTGGCCGTCCTCCGCTCGCCAATGCCGCGTGGCATGATGTGCCACTCGAGTTCGCCAATGGCGAATGGGTTCGCGAACTGACACTCACCGAAACGGGTTTCTTCCGCGCGAAGGCTTACGCGATCGATCCTGACGGACGGCAATATTGGCCCGATGGCGATGACGTCGGCGTCTCGGTTCATCCCGATCAATACCGCACCGGCAACACGATCTACTGTGCGTTCATCCGCATGTTCGGCGAGACGAAGCACGCGCTGACCACGGCCGATGCGAAGCTTGAAGCGCATCTGAAAGAGTTGGATGCGAAAGGCTACTCCGTCATTCCGTCATCAGGAAAAATTCGCGACCTGATCAAGGAGCTTCCGTTCATCATCGACACGCTCGGTTGCCGAATCCTGCAACTTCTTCCGGTGAATCCCACACCGACGACCTTGGCTCGCTTCGGTCGCTTCGGTTCGCCCTATGCGTCGCAGGACCTTACCGCGATTGATCCGTCGCTGGTTGAATTCGACAAGCGCACTACGGGCATCGATCAATTTCGCGAGCTCACTCACGCCGTTCATGCGCGAGGCGCGCGTGTCTTCATCGACATCGTCATCAATCACACCGGCTGGGGCGCGAGGCTGCAGGAGACACATCCCGAATGGTTCGTGCGTGATGAAAAAGGAAACTTCGTCAGCCCGGGCGCGTGGGGCACGACGTGGGACGATCTCACTGAGCTCGATCATCGCAACGTCGCTCTATGGGAGGAGCTCACGGAAATCTTCCTTATCTGGTGCCGTCGCGGCGTGGATGGATTTCGTTGCGATGCCGGATACAAAGTTCCCTTGCGCGCCTGGCGTTACATCACCGCGCGCGTGCTGGAGGAATTTCCAGAAACGGTTTTCCTGCTCGAAGGTCTCGGCGGCTCGTGGGAAGCGACGGAAGCGTTGCTCACGGATGGCTCGATGCAATGGGCTTACTCCGAGCTGTTCCAGAATTTTAGCGGCGTGGAGGTCGCCAGCTATCTCGAATACGCGCTGCGCCAAAGCCAGCGCCTCGGCCTTTACGTTCACTACAGCGAGACGCATGACAACAACCGCCTCGCCGCGAACGGGCGCGCGTGGTCGTTGCTGCGAAATCGTCTCTGCGCATTAACGAGTGCGAACGGCGGATTCGGTTTTGCCAATGGCGTGGAATGGCTCGCCGCCGAGAAAATTGACGTGCATAGCAGCAGCGGTCTTTCGTGGGGCAACCACGACAACATCGTTCGCCAGCTCGCATCGTTGAATACTCTGCTGCGTTCGCATCCATGCTTCTTTGACGGCGCAAAGCTCACCCGCGTCTCCGAGCCCGAGGCACCTGTTTACGCGTTGCTGCGTGAATCGGCCGATGGTTCCGCTCGCGTGCTGGTGGTGGTGAACAACGATACGAAGCACGCCCAATTTGCACGTTTCGATCCCGCCCTCTTCGCCATCGATGATCGTGGCGGAAAAAGTTTTGAACCTGGTCTGTTGCGGGACTTGCTCGAACAGGATTTACCGCCGGTGGAGTTCATCACGGGACGCCTGGAGATGGGCATCCCGCCCGCCGCCGCCTACTGCATCTCCGCGACGTTTGTGCATCCAGAGCCGGGACAACGCGCAGGGGATAGCAGTGCGCATCCGGCATCCACTCCGCCGCAACACTACGGGACCGCGAATGTCCTGGAATCGATCGGTCTCGCTTACCGTCGCGCGCGCGCGCAGGCAACGTTCGCCGTCACGGCTGCGAGCGCTGTGATGCCGGCGGAAGACATTGGCGCGTTCGATTGGCGCGTGTTGGCCGATTGGGTGAATCGAGACCCGCGAGCGTTCCTCAGCGCGTTGCAACATCTCGACCGCGACGCGGCACGACGGGACTTTCTCGCGGCGCTCTTCAAGGAGATGGGCAACGGAAATTTTCCTCAAGTCGTCATCTGGGAACTGCTCGACGCCCAACGCATCGCGCTCGTTCCGCCGAAGCATTGGGTGTTGTTGTGCGATCCATTTCCGTTCCGCGCCACGTTGTGCGTTCCCGGTCTGCCGCTCGAGCACGTGCAATCCGTGGAGGTGAAATGCGGACACATCGCGTTTTTCGCGCCGCGCACTTTTGAAACGTCGTGCGATGCGGTGCTGCACATGGAGCGTTACGCGGATCAGGACGGGATTACCGAAGCCACCATCCGTTTCCTTGATGCTGGCGCGGCGACGGCGAGCCCGGTGCAGGGCGCGCAAATGGCGCTTCTCACGAACGGCCGCGGCGGCATGGCGCGGCTTTGCGTGGACTTCGGCAACATCACCTCCAAGTACGATTGCCTGCTCGGCGCCAATCTCGATACCGAATTTCCTGTGGACCGCCATGTGTTCGCCAAGCGCGCCCGACTATGGGTCGTGGCTGATGGTTTCATCACGCCGCTGAACAGGGAAAACCTTACAGCGTTCGAAGCGGGACCGCCTGCGCGCTGGCGTTTCCTGGCGAGCGCAGGGAATGGACGCGCGTTGCAGATCGAAGTCAGCGCCGAGATGTTGCCCGGCCAAAACACAACGGTGCTGCGCTTTCATCGGCCCGCCGCCGCGCCGCATCCGTGGGCGGAGTTGTCGAGTGAAACGCGCGTGAGCCTCACCGCGCGTGTGGACATCGAGGACAGAAATTTCCATTGCGAGACGAAGCGCAATCCCGGTGCCGAACATCACTTCGCAAGTAACACCAGAGCATCGCAACATTCCCCAATCGTCCGTGGCTTCGAGTTCACTCCCGCTGCGGATCGGCAACTCCGCGTGTTCGTGGACAAGGGTCGGTATCATCCGTTGCCCGAATGGTGCGAAGGCATTCCTCATCAGATCGAAGCGACGCGCGGCCAGACCGCGAGCGGCGATGCCTACAGCCCTGGCTGGTTCGAGGTGCCGCTCGAACGTGGCGAGTCGGCGGCGCTCGTCGTCACGGCCGAACAGGGAAAATCATTGCGAGTGGCGGATTCGTTTTCGCTCGATGCGGAGAAGGCGATTGGCGACGCCTTCGGCGATGTCGTGGC
>DATHEW010000725.1:0-3690 GCA_035318425.1 Candidatus Acidiferrum sp.
CTGAGCCACTCGCAGTATTTGTTCGCCGCGTGCTGCGTCATGCTGATGGCGGGGTAACCGTCTTTGCCCATGCCGAAGCTCATTTCCACGTAAGGTTTGGTCGGGCGCGCCAACGCATCTGAAACTTTGTCGATCCCGGCATCAGTCTTGATTTCCGTGCGGAATTTCCGCTCCTCGTCCACGTACATGAACAGCTCGTACTCGTTCCACGTGACTTCGGTGACGCCGATCCAAAAGGGCGACAGCTTCACCTTGTGCTGCGGGCCTTCGTCCTCGTTGCGCCCAGTTTCACCGGCAGGACTGCCCATCGTGAATTCGCCGCCCAGGATCGGTACCATTCCGAAAGCTACCTCCGTGCCGGGAATCGTATTTGTGTAAGGCTTCATTGCAGCCGCGTCAGTCACATCGAGCCTGGACGTGATCATCTTGTGAATCTCGATCACGTTCGGCATGTCGTTGCCGGAAGCGCCTGCAAGCGCGGATTCCTTCTTGCGCGCGACCAGCGTAATGTCGTCCGGCCAGACGGCGCCCTGCTCGATCCAGGTCGAGATCGCCTTGATCATGCTGTTGGTGAGCGGGCCGCCCTTCTCGGCGGGCGGCATCAACATTTCGTGGTCGTGTGTGAGGGCCGTGGTTACGTAAACCAAACTTTGCAGAGGTTTTTTCGCAACGATGCCGGGGCCGCTGTGGCCTCCCTTGAAAGCGAACTCCTTTTTGTCCAGTCGCAACCGGCCCTTCGGCTCGCCGGGATGATGACAACGCATGCACTCGAATTCGAAGATCGGCTGGATCTCTTTGACGAAATCCACACGGCGAACACCAGCGAGCTTCACGTCGTCGGGCCACGGCGCGCCTTGCTTCACCCATTCGCCGATCAACGCGATTTGGTCCTTCGCCAGCGGTTGCTCCTTGGCGGGGGGCATCACGTTGTCGTTGTCGGTCGGCAGCGTCGTGAGTTTGAAGATGGGACTTTTGTCCGGATTGCCGGGAACAATTCCTGGCCCGCCATCACCGCCTCGAAACGCCGCGGCTTTCGTCTCCATGTTGAGGCGACCCTTGGGCTTCTCACCGCTGTGACACTTCACGCAGTGATGTTCCAAGATCGGTTTGACCTCGCGGCTGAAGTCAATGGGCGCGGCACCGCGCGCGGCGACGACAGCTACCAACACGACACCCAAGGCAGTAATGAATCGACGTGATTGCATGGCAATAATGGACGCAAACCTACGTGCGACATTCGCCCGCAATCAAGGTTTGTCGTCCGAAAGACTTGATGAATTTCAGTGCGGCGCTGCGCCCGTGCCCGATTGCTCCTGCGGACGCGCGGTGGGCGGCTTGAAGAATACGAAAAGCAGCAGCATCCCCAGCGCAGCCAATCCCGTCGGCACCAGAAACACGCTCTGATAGTCCACAGCGCCAGTCGATGTAAGCCACTTTTGTTGCAACGGGCCGAACCAGAAATTCGCGATGATCAGACCCACGCCAAGTATCAGGAGATTGAACAAGCCTTGCGCACTAGTGCGAATGTCCTTCGGAAACACGGCATCGACGTAGATGTAAAGCGTGGCGAAGAAGAACGCGTAGCAGATGCCGTGAAGGACCTGGACCGCGATGATCAGCCCCTGGTGCTCGGGCGAGCCGAAGAAAGCGAACACGAGAAAGCGCACGCCGTGGCCGACTATGCCGAGGAGCATCGTCCACTTCCATCCGATCCTTTTCAGCACCGTGCCGAGAATCACCATCGTCACGATCTCGGCGACCTGACCGATGGTGGTCACTGCCATGATCCAGTTGTTCGGCATCTTGATCGCGTTCTGGAGGAAACCGCCGATTAGAACGAAGTACCCGTTGTGAATCGTTGAGTCGATAAGCGTGACGACGAAGAGCACAAACACGGAAGGAATGCCAAGCAGTTTCACGGCTTTCACCCATGCGAGTTTGTCCATGCCCTCTGCGTCACGCCGCGGCGGCGTATGCGGCAGCGTCAGACTGAACGCCGCCAGCACGAACGAGATCATTGCACCGACGAGAAAAATCCAGCGCATCTGCTCCACCGTGGACTGCGCACCCAGCAGGAAAATGAACGGCCATGACACGACAATCCAACCGATCGTTCCGCCCATGCGTACGAATCCGAAATCCTTCGCCGGATCTTTGAGATTGGCAAAGGCGAGCGAGTTGGTGACGGAGATCGTCGGCACGTAGAAAAGTCCGTAAAGGAGGAAGCAGGAAAAGAACGGCGCAAAAGTTTTCGAAAACGCGGCGCCAACGAGGGCGAGCCCGCCAATCAGATGGCTGAACGACAGGAATTTCTCCGCGGCGAAATTGCGATCAGCGAATTGATTGCTGAAGAAGATGCCGACCACTGAGGCGATGGCGAACATGCTGCCGGCGAGATTGATCTGCCAGCCTTCAAACTTCAGCATCGGCATGTAGTTGAAGATCTGCACCTGCCACGATCCCCAAATCGCAATTTCGAGGGCCATCATGATGAAGAGTTTGAAGCGCACCGCTTTATTCATAGGGTGCGGGAGGGTAGGGGAATCGTCGCGCCGGTAGCAAGCGCGCTGGCGAGCCAGGACCCGCTCACCTGGGCTCGGCATGGCGCGCACGCCGCACACGGCGGAGCCGCGCTCAAAAGCGAGTGCCGCGCGGGGAAATCCGTTGACGGCGAGGTGTCGCTCTGTAGATTACGCGGCTCTTGGGTTCCAGAGTAGCTCAATGGTAGAGCACGCGGCTGTTAACCGTGTGGTTGTAGGTTCGAGTCCTACCTCTGGAGCCAATTTCCAAGTCGTTGGAGGACAACGACTTCTCCAAAAGGCAGGTCTCGAAAAAGCCGGTTTGTCAGAGAAAGTGTCAGATAAACGGGATTCGGGGGTGCTACTCCCGCACCATTTTGACCTGCTCTGGTTAACTCGCTGAGTACTCCGTAACGGAGAATCTCGCTGCCTCGCATGCTCATGCGACGCGATGAAACAGCGATTCTGGTTATTCAAACGGGGCCAAGTTTTTTACCTGGAAGATTCCGAGAGCGGCCAGCAGGAAAGCCTCCACACGCGCAATCGCGGCGAGGCGATTCAACTTCAAGAAGCGAAGAACCGGGCGGCGCGACAACCGCTGCTCGGAACTGCCTTGGCCAAAGCGTATCTCTCAGTTTCGAATCCCGCTCTCGTAACCCGGACATGGGATTGCGTGATTGAACGATTTTGCTCCGCCGGAAAAGCAGCCACTCAACTTCGGCGCCAGCGGGCGATACGGAGCGCTCCCTTCGCTCTCATCCGAAACAAGAAGCTCATCGAAACGACCGCAGAAGATTTTCACGCGGTGCTCAAGGCTGGAGGCGTTTTCACCAATCATTGTCTGCGCTTGCTCCACAATCTTGCGCTAGGAATGGGATGGCTCCCTTGGCCTGTCATCCCGCCGAAACTTTGGCCGCCCGCGCCGCCGAAGCCCAAGCGCGCGATCACGTGGGAGGAACATCAGAGTATTGTTCGATGCGAGCAAAATCTGGAACGGCGCTTCTACTACGAGCTTTTGTGGGAAATCGGAGCCGCGCAAACGGATACGTCCCGTTTGGAAGCAGAAAACATTGCTTGGGAGACGAGGACGCTGAGCTACCGACGACAGAAGACCGGCGCATGGTGCCACCTCACGATCGGATCTCGGTTGGAAAGTCTGTTGCGCCAACTG
>DATHEW010000726.1:0-3589 GCA_035318425.1 Candidatus Acidiferrum sp.
ACGGCGGTGGCGCTGACATCTTCGGACTCGGCGACAGTTTCCACTACGTTTACACAACGAAGACGGGCGACTTCGATGTGACGATGCGCGTGCCGTATCAGGACGCCGGACGTTTCACCGCCAAGGCCGGCTTTGAAGTTCGCACGGGCCTCGACCCGTTCAGCCCGCAGGTCGCCGTAGCGATTGATCCACCCGGCAACATTGTTCATCCCTCAGGCGTGGGTAATTTTGGCCGCAGCTTTGTAGAAGGTACTGCTCGCGCCACCAACAATTCGCTGACGTTTTCCTGGGGCAACAACACCATCCTGGCATACTCGAACGCCTGGATTCGTATGCGCCGTGTGGGCAATACGTTCCTCCGTTACTCCAGCGCGAATGGAACCAACTGGCTTTTTGATGGACAGGTGAGCCCCATTCCAGCGTTCCCGTCCACGGTCTATTTCGGCCTCGCTGTTTGCGCGGCGCAGAACAACGTGGGTCACTCGGTGCAGTTGGACAATTACGGAGCCTTCTCTGGCTACCCGCTCGCGGCGATCACCAAAACCTCCGAGCCGGCAACGACGACCACCGTCGCGGCGGGCAGTGTAGCCACGATTAGCGGACTCGTCGCCACGCTCACCGGCGGCGGTGCGCCATCAACGGCAGGAGAATTGAGTTATCTCTGGCAGGGGACAAACAGTGCGACTGGCGGTTGGACCAACATGCCGACGGCGGGTGCGACGAACAACGCCTTGGTCGTCGGCACGGTCTGGTTCACGGACAACAACATGCATTACCGCGCGATCATCTCCGCCCCGGGCGTCGCGAATTCTGTCACGAGCGCAGTCGCTCGTTTGACGGTTACTGACACGGCTGTCCCCACGGTGACTAGTGTTGGCAATCAGGCGACCAATGCAGCGACCGGAGCTTTCCCTGCCATGCAAGGGCCGGTACGTGAAATCCTCATCACCTTCTCGGAACCGATGTCCGCGACAGCGCTTAATCCGGCGAACTACGTGGTAACCAACGCCAGTGGTGTGGTGCCGATCGAAAGTGAGAGCTTCCTTCATGGCGATCCGCGCACCGTCGTGATCGTCGTCGCCAATGCGCTCGGAGCAGGCGTGGTCGGCGTAGTGATCAATGGTGTCACCGACGCAAACGGGAATGCGGTTGCCGCGAATACGACCCGTGTCTTCCGATCTTTCCCGGCAGGCAAAGGGCCGGTGGTTCAAGAGTTTTACAATCCGGCAATCGCAGGCGCATTTCCGAGCAACATCACGACCCATGCTGCATTTACCTCCGACCAGCCGACGTTCATCACTTACAGCAATACGTTCGCCTGGAATGGGGCGGGCGGTGCTGGTCCCGGGGACAATTACGGCGTCAAGGCTTACACCTACTTTGTGCCGCCGACCAACGGGCAGTACAAGTTCTGGGTTCGCAGTGACGACGGCTTTGTTCTCTTCCTGAACACAAATCTGGCCGGCAATCCTATTGGGAGCACAAACCCCCTTGGAAAAGTGCTCATCGCCTCCAACGGCGTTAATGCCGCCTACACCACCGGACTTATGCCCACCACGGCCACCAATATAACATTGGTCGGCGGCCAGAAATACTACATGGAAGCGATCCTCAAGGAAGGCGGTGGCAGCGATTTCTACTCCGTAATGTGGACGGATTCGACATCGAGTGCGGCTCCGGCTGCGACGGTCATGATGCCCACGTTTGCGTTGGAATATCCGACGGAAGTGGCGCCCTACACCCCGGTACGTGCTGAACTCTACACCGGCCTCACCGCCGTGCCACTAGGCGGAACGTCAGGTGCGCAATTGAATTACGCGACGAACTTCCCTGCGAACAATTACTCCCGCGATATCCTGAATTTCAAGTATCTCGCCGGAGTGCCGGACCAGATCAATTACTACAAGACGTTTGGCTGGCAGCCTGGTTTGCAACAGTCGGGCATGGACAATTATCTTGGAAAAATATCGGCCTATTTCGTGCCGACGAATACAGGCAACCATAAATTCTGGATACGGAGTGACGACGCCTCGGCGTTGTTCATGAACACCAATGCTACGGACACCATGAATCCGAGCGGGAAGAAACGACTCGGAGGTGTGGACGTGTTTACCGCGGCCTACACGTTGATCGCACAGAATGTTTTCCTCACAGCCGGCGAGAAATATTACATCGAAGCACTCTGGCGCGAAGGCACGGGCGGCGATGGTGTGGCAGTCGCCGTGCGCCCACAAAGCGATACTGGCACTCCGAATATTACGCAAAGTGGAACGACCGGTATTGAGATGATTCCTGCCAGCCAGTTGCTGCCGATCGATCCGCCACGCGCAGGCGCGGTGAAGCTATACGGAATCGCGGGCGCCACTACGGTCAAAGATGGCGACTCCACTACCTTGCTTGCCCAGGTTCTGGGCGGTTCGGCCCCGTTCAACTTTTATTGGTTGAAGAACGGCGTTCGCGTCCTCGACAATGCGATCACCAACTACACGCCACGGTTGACGATGGCCGACAATGGCGCGATTTACACAGTTGTCGCAACCAACGGTTTCAGCAGTGCTACACAATCCGTCACCATCACTGTCACTGCAGATAATACACAACCCACGCTCGTTAGCTGCCGCGGTTTTCGTTACGGCGATGGCTTCAGCCTGCTGTTTAGCGAACCAGTTGACCCCGTTTCCGCAACATTCCTCGGCAACTATCAGATCAGCGGTGGCTTGCAAATATTGAGCGCGACCATCGATCCGCGCGGCACACTCGTGACATTTCAAACGAGTCCGCAAGCGCTTGGATCGACTTACACCGTCACCATCAACGGCGTGAAGGATGTTTCGTCCAGCGCCAACACCATTGCCGCGAACACGATTGCCACGTTCTCGACATGGATCGTCGGCGGTAACAATGCGTTCATGGTGGAAGTCTGGACCAACATCGGCGGCTCCACGATTATCGACCTGACCGGCCAGCCGAAATTCCTCGGGAATCAGCCGGACCTGATCTGGTACACGAACCAATTCGGTTACGGTCTCTACAACAGCGACAGTGGTTTGGACAATTTCGGCGCGCGAATCTCTGGCTACTTCGTGCCGACCAACACTGGATATTTCCGCTTCTACATGCGGAGTGACGACCAATCGCAGTTCTTCATGAACGTGAATGGGGCGAATACGGAAGATCCCGCCGGGCGCAACCTGTTGATCTATGTTACCGGCGCCAACCAGGGTTACACGAACGTCAACTCAGCATCACAACCGGTATTCCTCACATCCGGCCAGCGGTATTACATGGAAGCGCTGATAAAAGAAGGCGGCGGCGGCGATTACGTTCAGGTGGCCTTCCGCCCCACTGACGCTGACGGTACGAGTCTCACGACCCCGATCAATCCGACCACGGCGGCTGGCGTCGGAGAAACCAACTTCAATGGCGCGGTCGGCGGCGGTATTCCGGGAAATCCGGATATCCTCCAGATTACCGGCTTCCCGCCGACCACATTGACTGTGGGCGAACTCGATCCTGTGACATTCGCGCTGGTGGCGAACATCCCGCAGCACATCAAAGCCGTCGGCTTCATGACGTGGCAGCGGTTTGA
>DATHEW010000727.1:0-5402 GCA_035318425.1 Candidatus Acidiferrum sp.
GTCTCGGCCTTTGCGGAAACGAATCGTCTGCCCTTCGATTTGCCCGAATCGGAAACCGAACTCGTCGGTGGTTATCACACCGAATACAGCTCGATGAAGTTCGGTCTCTTCTTCCTCGGCGAATACGCGGCGATGATCGCGGCGAACTCGCTGATCGTGACACTGTTCCTTGGCGGCTGGACACTGCCATTTGCCGGGCTTGATCAACCCGCGACCAGCGTCGGCATCGGCATCGCTCAGATCGCGATCTTCATCGGCAAGATGCTCGCGATGATGGTGGTGATGATCTGGGTGCGCTGGATGTTCCCGCGTTTCCGCTACGATCAGTTGATGGACCTCGGCTGGCGGCGCTTCATCCCGGTGGCGCTCGCGAATATCGTTTTGGTGGCGGTGGTGTTGTGGGTGACGACGAAATGAGAGCAAGACGCCAACAGTTCTGCTCATCGACGGCTATCGAATCGGCTTTTTCAGCGGTGATCGTTCCGAGCCACTGCACGTGCATGTCAGCAAAGCTGGCAACGGCGCAAAGTTCTGGCTCGACCCGCTGCGGCTTGCCGAAAATGACGGATTTCGCCGCCACGAACTTGGCGACATCCTTGAGATACTCGGAGAACATCGAGAGGAGTTACTGAATGCCTGGCACCGATATTTTAGAAAAAATCCGGGTAACTAACGTGATCAGCACGCGGGACACGTTGACCGTGGACTTCGACGACGGGCGCAGTGTTTCGTTGCCGCTGATGTGGTTTCCGAGGCTGTTCCGCGCTACGCAGCGGCAGCGAGATAATTGGGAACTGCTCGGCCGCGGCTTTGGCGTGCATTGGCTAGACCTGGACGAGGATCTGAGTGCGAAAGGATTGGCGCTCGGTTGGCCGTCTGTGGAGTTCCTTAGAAAACCTGCGCAGCGTCGCACTCGTCGCCAGAAACAGACAGCATGATCGTTCCTCGCAAAAAACTTTCGTGGTTCGAGCGTCTGTATCTGCCGGCGATTGCAGGCGGATTAAGAATCACGTCGAAGCATCTGGTGCGGACGCTCTTCGGCCGCAAGACCACGGCGAAGGAACTCGCTGGCGGATTTTATCCTGAAACCAAATGGAAGGTCGCCGAAGGTTATCGCGGCGCGCCGTATCTCGTGAAGGATCAGGAGGGCAACACGAAGTGCGTGTCGTGCCAGCTCTGTGAATTTGTCTGTCCGCCCAAAGCCATTCGCATTACGCCGCCCGGGCCAGTTGCGATCACTGCTGATCGTCCGAACGCGGAGAAGATGCCGAAGGAATTCGAGATCAACATGCTGCGCTGCATCTTCTGTGGCTTCTGCCAGGAAGTGTGCCCGGAGGAGGCGATCTTCCTGAAGAGTGATTATTCGCTGCTTGGCCTGACGCGGGCCGAGATGATTTACGACAAGGAAAAGCTGCTCGCGCTGGGCGGTACGCACCCGGGCATTCAAAAGTGGAAACAAAAGGCTGAGGAAGCGGAGGAGCAGGAAGCGTTTCCTGTGAAGCCCTGAACGAACCTGCCGAGGATGAAGACACCCATCAAACTTGCGCTAGTTGTCGTTGCTGCCCTTGTCTGCGGTGCGGCGGTGTCGTCCGTGAAGAAGCCGGTAGCACCGTACAACCATGAGCAGATTCATGGCAACGTGCGCGTGGTGTTGCTTAGGGTGGATCGCACCACACTTTTCTCGGACGTGGGTGTTAGGGAAGCCAAGCCGCAAACGATTCACGCGGTTCCGGGGTTGAGCTTTGTGTATGCCGTCGAGCTTCTGGGTGATGAGCCGGTGAAGCAATGGAACACGGTGGAGATTGGCAACCCCGTCCGCCTCAACGGCAAACCCATCGGCGACACCACGCCGGAAAACATTTCCGGCGGTGGACACGGGACATCCTTCGAGTACGAGCACTACAATTGGGGAATCATGAAGAAGCCATCTGTCACGAATCCCAAGCGCACGCACGTCTTTGAGTCGTGGGAGCGCGGTCTGCGTGTGCCAAACGGCAAGATTGATCTTCGCATCACCACCGGATTCAACGATCACAAGGAGGAATTTGTCTTCAAGGACATCCCCGTCGAATAGCGCGCAACCACGACATGGCACTCGCCGACATATTCTTCTACATCCTCGCAGCGCTGACGCTCGGCTTCGGTTTTATGACCGTGGCGAATCCGTTCAGTCGCAACCCCGTCACGAGCGCGATGTTCCTTGTTCTCACGATGGGCGCGTTGGCGGGACTGTTCGTGCTGCTGCACGCCTTCTTCATCGCGGCGGTGCAAATCCTTGTGTACGCAGGCGCGGTCATGGTGCTCTTCCTGTTCGTGATTATGCTGCTCAACTTGAAGGAGGAAGAGCGGCGAAAACTCAACGCGTTTGGCATCGGCGCAGGCGTGATCGCAGTCGGAACCATTGCCGCCTTGCTCGTGAAGACAATTTGGTTCTCCGGAGTGGGCGCGGGCAGGACGCCCACAATCGAAGGCGGGACGGCCGCCCTCGGCAAAGAACTGTTCACCAACTATCTGCTCCCGTTTGAAATCGTTTCCGTGCTGCTGCTCGTCGCCATGGTCGGCGTGATTCTGTTGAGCAAGAAGGAACTGAAGTAACTGCGACAGGAAGGATGAAGACCGGATTAACAAAATTAACAGGATTGGGATTCTCCGGATGTAATCCTGAGGATCCTGTTAATCCTGTCGATTTTCTGCGCCTCTGCGCCTCCGCGGTTCAAAACAAATGAATGCCGGCCTCGAACATTATCTCGTCGTCAGTGCCGTGCTCTTTTGCCTCGGCATCCTCGGCGTCATCATGCGGCGCAACCTCCTCGTGATGTACATGGGACTCGAGCTCATGCTCAATGCGGCCAATCTTGCGCTCGTCGCCTTCTCTCGTTTCAACAACCACCTGAACGGCCAGATCATGGTCTTCTTCATTATCACCGTGGCGGCGGCGGAAGTGGCGGTGGGGCTGGCGTTGATCGTGGCGCTCTATCGCAAACGCCAGACCGCGCACGTGGAAGACCTGACCTCGATGAAGCTGTGATGAACTTCAGCTATCCAGAAGATTTAGCATGGGTCGTGCTGCTGTTGCCGTTGCTGGCGGCGGTGGTGATTGCGCTGTTCACGCAGCGTTGGAAATTCCTCAGCGCACAAATCTCCATCATCGCCGTCATCGGGTCGTTCGTCGCCAGCGCTGTGCTGCTCGCGCAATTCCTCCTCATGCCGAACACGGAGTTCATGCATGCGCAGCCCTTTCAATGGCTCGCGGCAGGAATCCCGGGGCTGGACGAACTCAAGGTCAGCATCGGACTGAACATCGATCGTCTCAGCCTTATCATGCTTCTCGTGGTGACCGGCGTCGGCGGACTCATTCACATCTACTCGTACGGCTACATGCATGAAGATCCGGGCTTCTCACGCTTCTTCGCGTGCCTGAGTCTCTTCACCTTCTCGATGCTCGGCATCGTCCTCGCGAACAACTTCGTGATGATGTTCATCTTCTGGGAGCTCGTTGGGGTTTCCAGTTATCTGCTGATTGGCTTCTGGTATGAGAAGGCGTCTGCGGGCGATGCGGCGAAGAAAGCCTTCATCACCAATCGTCTCGGCGACTTCGGTTTTCTCCTCGGCATCATACTCATCTGGCACCTGACAAGCGGCCTCATCGAGTTCGATGCGCTCAAAGGAAAGTTCTCTCGTCCTGATGCGTTGGGCCAATGGGTGAACGTCGCCGGCCTCCTGATCTTCTGCGGCGCGATGGGCAAGTCCGCGCAGTTCCCGCTCCACGTCTGGCTCCCGGACGCGATGGAAGGCCCCACGCCCGTATCCGCGCTGATCCACGCCGCGACGATGGTGGCCGCGGGCGTTTACATGCTCTGCCGCGTCTTCTTCATCTTCAGCGCGAATACCGGGTGGCCGGAAGCCCTGTCGTTCATGAACGGCTGGACCGCGCTCGACATCATCGCGTGGATTGGTGGATTCACCGCATTGCTCGCCGCGCTGATCGCCGTGCAGCAAAACGACATCAAGCGCATCCTTGCGTACTCCACGCTCTCGCAGCTCGGCTACATGGTCATGTCCGTCGGCCTCGCTGGCCCGACTCCCGCGATGTTCCACTTGGCGACGCACGCGTTCTTCAAAGCGCTGCTGTTCCTCGGCGCCGGCTCGGTCATTCACGCCATGCATCACGAGCAGGACATCTGGGTGATGGGCGACCTGCGCAAGAAACTTCCAACCACATGGTGGACATTCCTCGCCGGCACCCTCGCTCTTGCGGGAATTTGGCCGCTGGCCGGATTCTATTCGAAGGACTCGATCCTCGCACAAGCGCTGCAAGCCGGAATGGAACAGCACAAGGTGTCTGGCTACCTGCTGTTTGCGCTCGCGGTCTTTGTGGCGTTCCTCACCGCGTTCTACATGTTCCGATTGCTTTTCGTCGTCTTCTTCGGCTCGGCAAAAAGCGACCCCGCTCAGCACGTGCAAGAATCACCAGGCGTCATGACGTGGCCGCTGCGAATCCTTGCGGTGCTCTCCATCATGGGCGGAATCATCGGCATCGACGCCTTCGTCAGCCACATGTTCGTAACCGGCGAGGCGCACCACGGCCCGTGGTTTGATTCAGTGTTACAACCCTTTGGCCACAACGCGCTCGCCGCCATGTTCGGTCTGCTCGCGGCAATCGCAGGCATCAGCCTCGCAGCCGCGTGCTACTGGAACGCGACCAAAGATTCTTTGCCGGCGCGACTCGGCTGGCTCTCCCGTGCCATGCGCAATCGATTCTACTTTGATGAACTCTACTCGGCGCTCATCGCCGTCACGCACGAAGCGCTTTCGAAGCTGGCTGATTGGTTCGATCGCTGGATCATCGCTGGGCTAGGTGTGCGTGGCACCCACGGCACGACTGAGATTTTCGGGCGCGCGCTGCGACTGGTTCAGACCGGAAACCTGCAGACCTACGCGTTCCTGTTCGCGTTTGGCCTGGCGGTCATTTTGTTCTTTGTCCTGAAATGAAAGTGAAGGAAATGGAGACAGGATTAACAGGAATGAAAGAGACGCGGTGTCGCGTCCGTTCCCTCTTCAATTCTGTGCAACCTGTCTATTCCTCTGCGATTTGGTGTCTTTGCGGCAAATAACGATGTCACTTCTCACCTACATCATCTTGGTGCCATTCATCGGAGCGCTCATCGTCGCGCTGATTCCTCGCGACTACCGCTTCGTCATTCGCATCGTCGCGCTGGCGAGTTCGCTCGTCACGATGGTGCTCGCGATCGCGCTCTTCGCGAAGTTCGACGCAGGCGCGACCGGTTTCCAGTTCGTTCAAAAAATCCCGTGGGTGCCGTCGCTCGACCTCAGCTTTCACGTGGGCGTGGACGGTATCAACGTCGGCCTGATTCTCATGGGCGCAATCGTCGCATTCGCCG
>DATHEW010000728.1:0-4285 GCA_035318425.1 Candidatus Acidiferrum sp.
CTGGCGGCGGAAGACAATCTTCAAGTCGTCTATCCGACCACGCCTGCGCAATACTTTCACGTGTTGCGTCGTCAGGTCGTGCGGCCATGGCGCAAGCCGCTCATCGTTCTCACGCCGAAAAGTTTGTTGCGCAATCCGCGTGTGGTGTCGTCTCTCGATGCACTCGCTGAAGCACGATTCCAACGCATCATTCCGGATCGCGAGACTTCCGGCCACGGCATCCGCCGCGTGCTGTTGTGCTCGGGCAAAATATTCTACGACCTCGAACAGTTCCGTGAAGAGAAAGGTCGCAAGGACGTCGCCATCCTGCGCGTCGAGCAGCTTTATCCCTTGCAACGCAAAGCCCTTGATACGGCTCTCACTGCGTATCGCGACGACACGCCGGTGTTTTGGGTGCAGGAAGAGCCGGAGAACATGGGCGCGTGGCGACACATGCACATGACGTATGGCGATCCGTTGCTGGGGCGTTTTCCGTTCAAGGTGGTGGCGCGTCCTGTTTCCGCGACACCGGCGACGGGTTCGCACGCGAGCCACGATCGCGAGCAGGCGCAGATCCTGGAGCGAGCATTCAATCAGAAAGTATAACTATGGATATCAAGGTTCCGCAGATCGGCGAGTCCATCACCGAAGTAACGATCGACAAGTGGTTGATCAAGGAAGGCGATGTCGTGGAGCGCGACCGCGCCATCGCGGTGATCGAGAGTGATAAGGCGACGATGGAACTGCCTGCCGAAGCGGGTGGCACGTTGACGAAGATTCTGAAGAAAGCCGGCGACACCGCAAAAGTGGGTGAAGTCATTGCCACGATTGACACCACCGCGACCGGCAAACCAGCGCGGTCGGAACCCAAGGCAGAGCCCAAGGCCGAACCGAAAGCGGAGTCGAAGCCAACTCCGGCACCGAAGCCGAAAGCTGCGGAGAAAACTTCCGTCGAAACGCCAGAGCGCCGAGTGGATTCTTTGCCGGTAACATTACCGAGCGAGCCGCAGAAGCCGGAACGAGCCCCTGAAGGGAATGGTGTTGCGGACGCAAAGCCCGCGCCTTCGGCTTCTCCGGCAGTGGCAGCCGAGACAGGACGCGAGGAGGAAGTGATTCACATGACGCGCCTGCGCAAAACGGTGGCGCGGCGGTTGGTGGAGGCGCAGCGAAATGCGGCATTGCTGACCACGTTCAATGAGATCGACATGTCGGCCGTGATGGAGTTGCGGAAACAATTCGGCGAAGCGTTTCTCCAGAAGTACCAGACCAAGCTCGGCTTCATGTCGTTCTTCGTGAAGGCGGTCGTCGATGGGCTCAAACTCGTGCCGCAGGTCAATGCCGAGGTGCGCGGCGACGACATGATTTTCAAAAACTACTACGACATCGCTGTCGCGATCGGCGGTGGCAAAGGGCTTGTCGTGCCGGTATTGCGCAATGTGGAACGCATGAGCTTCGCCGAGGTGGAGTTGGCGATTGCCGACTTGGGGAAACGCGCGAAGGAGAATTTGTTCAAACCGGAAGAACTTCAGGGCGGCACGTTCACGATCAGCAATGGTGGCATTTATGGTTCGCTGCTTTCCACTCCGATCATCAATCCCCCGCAGAGTGGAATCCTCGGGATGCACACGATCCAGGAACGGCCGGTGGCGCGTGATGGCCAGGTGGTCATTCGTCCGATGATGTATGTCGCGCTGACTTACGATCACCGGATCGTCGATGGCCGTGAGGCGGTAACGTTCCTCAAGCGCATCAAGGACGCGATCGAGGAACCAGCACGAATGCTGGTCGAGATCTGACTAACGGCCGAGGCGAACTTCTTTGCCGGTGCTTGCTGACTCGTAAAGCGCGTCCATCACCTGCTGCACCTTGAGTGACTCTTCGATGGGCACGAGCGGCTTCTTGTTCTCAATGATGCTATTCACGAAGTGCTGAATGCGATCTTCGTGCGTGCCGTTCTTCGCGTTGTAGAAATGCGTCGTCTCAAAGCCGTGAATGCCTTGCTTGAACAGCTTCGCGGGAAAAAGGCTCATGCCTGCTTCGGTGCCGAGCAGGTCGACGCCGCACTCGCGATCGTCCCCGGGATGAAACCCCGCCCAACTCGTTTCGAGCGTGATCGTGTAGCCTTTCTTCATACGAATGTAGGCGCTGCTGTGATCCTCAACATCGAACGTGCGCTTGGGATCGATTTCGCTTTTACCCCAAGTATTCTCGCCGCGTCCGCGCGGACCGAACTTCGCATGAGTTGTAGCGCTCACCGCAGCCACATCGAAATCGTTCATCAGGTAGAACATGATGTCGATCAACCCGCCGCCGCTCTCGGCCATCACGCCGCCGCCCGCGAGCTTCTTTTGCGTGAACCACGAACCGATGCGAGGAATGCCGTTGTGCCGATGCCAGAACGCGCGAGCATGGTAAACTTCGCCGAGGTCGCCGCGCTGCACGGCGGCTCGTGCGGTTTGTGCGTGGCGATCGAAGCGTAGATTTTTCGCCACCATCACGGTGCGACGGGCCTTCTGTGCTGCGGCAACAATTTTCGCAGCGTCCTTGGCGTTGGTCGCCATGGGTTTCTCGATGAGCACGTGCTTGCGCGCGTTGAGTGCATCGATCGCCACCTGCGCATGCAGGTAGTTGGGCAACGCGATTGTGACAGCATCAATGTCGGGTTGCTCCAGCAGTTCCTTGTAGTTCGTGTAGGTTCGCGGCACGTGATATTTTTCGGCCGCTTCACGGAGACGCTGGGCGTTGGTTTCAGCGATTGCTACGGCAGCGGCGCGTGGGCAATGGAGCAGGCTATTGAGGTGCTCTGTGCCTACGGCACCGGCGCCGATCACTGCGCAACGAAGTTTTTCGCGCATAATGGGAGTGGATTGATGGCGCTCCTTGTAGGAAATCTTCCCGAGAGGGTCAATTCCGAACTGACTTGCACACCACTATTTTTGCTGCCTCCCGCACAACTAGGATTTCAGAGGCGCGTCTAACGAACCTGCTAACTGGCTGACAAGCCTAGCTCTTAGGCCGAAATCCTGGCGGCAGATTGGACGCGGGCGGTGCCGGTTCGCTCGAAACCTCTTCTTGAGCTTCGGGCATCGCTTGCGGCGTCGGAACAAAGTCCGGGTCGATCTGGAGCAATCGTTCCCGCGCCTTCTTCGCGGCAGCAGTCTGGCCGTATTCGGCATCGATGCGTCGCAGCAGCGCGATGGCTTTTTCGGACTGGCTCAGTTTGCCGGAGTAAATATTCGCGAGGTGAATGGCCGCCCAACCCCAGCGTTCCGCCGGAAGTTTCTTCTTCAACACCTCTTCGTACTCGAGCGCAGCCGCGAGCGGATTGTTCAGGTTCTCTTCGTAAATTTCCGCGATGCGCAGAGCGACGTATTGCTCGCGAGGATTCTTATCCAGGTACTCGCGCATGGCCCGCACCGATTCCAAATACTGGCCGTTGGTCCACATCTGTTCGGCCTTTTCGTACTCGGGATTGTCCGGTTGTCCGTCGTCGGTGAAGAGCGACTGCTGGGCGCGTGTGCCGAGAAAATGTGCGACCTCATAGCCAATCAACGCAGCGAGACCGAGGAAGAATACCAGCAGCCCGAGGCCGTACGTAACCATGCGACCGTAGCTGCGCGTGGAACCAACGGCCACATCTGGCGTGTCGCTGGCTTCGGCTTCGTTTGTAACGGGCGGCGGATTCGTCACGGCAACCGTTGCGTCCGTGTCCACCTCCGGCGCAATGGCCGGGACATCCGTGACAACGACAGGATTCGTCGCGGCTGCTGCGACGTTGGTGCCTTCAGCGACATTGGTGGTTTCGGCCTGGTTCGTGTTCTCGATGCCTGTGACGCGATTGATCCGCTCCTTGCGCTGCTCGGAGATTTTTGAGGCGTCGCGATAGCTGCGCTTCATCAACACGCCGAACGCAACGATCCCAATGATACAGATGATGTAGAGAACCAGTTTGACTGACCTGCTCATGCCCGGGCGGAAGTTACGTGAACGAGTTCAAAAATCCAAAGCGCGATCTTTGGGATCTGTCACAAAAGTATGCCGGCGATCGCCGCATTCAGGAGCGTGGCGACAAACCCAACGAACAGCGCGCGCAAGCCGAGCCTGGCCAGATCGTGCCGCCGTTCGGGCGCCAGCGCACCGATGCCGCCGAGTTGAATCCCCACGGAAGAAAAATTGGCAAAACCAGTGAGGGCGAACGCGGCGAGCAGATAAGACCGGTCGCTCATGTAGCCCGTCGTGGCCTTCCAACCTTTCATCACGAGGTAAGCGTAGTGCTCGTTGATCGCCAACTTGGCTCCGAGCAGGC